>DAIDTZ010000056.1 GCA_027456925.1 Nitrospirota bacterium | reverse complement strand
GCGGATGCTGGACCGGTACCTCGGGAAGGATGGTTGCCGCCAATTCCTGGCCTATCATGAGGCCCTGGACCGGGAGCGGCATGCAACCTGCGCCTGAGATCACGGGAAACGAAAACACGTGCGCATCGTTGTCACTCCTCGTTGCGGAGGCCGCGGACTTAGCATCGTCCATCTCCGATATCCTCGATCTTCAGAAAATAGAAACGGACCGGGACGGTGCGGCCTCCGAACAATTCGACCTTATCGCGCTGCTCCATGAGGTGACAGAAGCGGCGCGCTCGTTTGCAGGCGACAAAGCGATCACCGTCATGGACGCCTCCTGTCCCAGTACCGCGGTCATTCATTCGGACCCGTCCAAGATCCGGCAGATCATGACCGGGCTTGTGAACAATGCGGTGAAGTTTACGGACCGGGGGCGGATCGCCGTCATCATGAGCAGGGACGACGGCGAACTGAAGCTGACTGTGGCCGATACCGGAAGAGGAATGACGCCTGAACAGGTCAGCGACGTGCTCGAAACTTCCGATGGCGGGTACGACGTCGAGATGAACGGACTCGCGTCCTCGGGTCTGGGACTCAGGATCGTCAAAGCCCTGGTAAAGAAACTGCACGGCAGGCTCTCTATTGCGAGCAAGAAGGGTGAAGGCACGATCGTTGCGGTATCCTTGCCCTTCAAGCCGCTGGCCTGAAAAATCCATCACGTCCTCACCTGGATCGGCCCGGAAGACAGGCTGGCCCTTTTCCTCTCCCTGCGTTTTTGTTGAGTAACTAACATTTAACCCAGTCGTCATACTCCTGTAACAGAATACCTGTATAGTACCAGCGCAACTTCTGAGTAAGGGCGGGGCAATCAATCCATGGATAAACAGATCCTCATTGTCGAAGATGAAAAGGACTGTGCGGAACTTCTTCGCTATCACCTCCAAAAAGAGAACTATCAAACCGTGGTCGCGCGCAACGGAGAAGAAGCAATAGACGCCGTACAGTGTTATAGGCTGGATGCTGTTCTTCTGGACGTCATGCTTCCCGAGCTGAGTGGGTGGGAAGTGTGCCGCCTTTTGCGTGAGAGTTCAAAAGGAAAATGCCTGCCGATCATCATGCTGACGGCCCTGTCGGACGAAGAGTCCCGCGTTAAGGGCCTGAGTCTCGGCGCCGATGATTACCTGTCGAAGCCCTATTCCATGAAGGAATTACTGCTGAAAGTGCGAAAGCATCTCGACCGGCAAGACGCGGTCAGGCAGTTCTCGGCCCGCGCGCAGGAGCAGGACACGGCCCTGCAATACATGATCCACGAAATGAGAAATGCCATGACCGTTATCGGCGGTTATTCAGGGGTAGCGCTCAAGAAGGAAGACCCCCGGAGATATCTAAAGCCGATTCATGTTGCCGCTGTGCACGCGGAAAGCCTCTTAAACGACGCGTCCCTCCTGTCGAAGCTCGAAAAAGGCGGGAGTTCACTGCCGATGGAGACAATGGACATCGTTGACCTGGTAAAGGATGTGGCTGACACGTTTCACGATGGGGCAAACAAAAAACGCCGGGAAATCGTAATCATGAATTTCCGCCCCTGCCAGGTCAGGGTGAACAGGACCGCCGCCAGGCAGGTGCTGGTGAATCTTCTTTCCAATGCGGGGAAATACAGCCCGGAATGCGGCAGGATATGGGTCTATTTTGACGAGCACCCTTATTCGGTCGACGTTTCGATAAAAGACGAAGGCTGCGGGATCCGTCAGGAAGAGCTTCCGCGGATATTTGAAAAATATTACCGGGCTGCCGGGAGTGAACAGGTGAAAGGGGCGGGTCTCGGGCTCTTCATCGTTCATCTCCTCGCGGAATCCATGGGCGGGAAAATTACGGTCATGAGCGACCAGGGCGCAGGCAGCACGTTTACCGTATCATTTGTAAAAGCCGAGGAAATGGCGCTCGACTCCGGCCGACGCGGCAGCGTGAAGGCTGAACAATGGTAAAACAGCGGGAGAAAGCGATAGAGGAGGTTGTATGCAGACGGTAAATGCGCAGGGAAATGTGCTGCCGGTCGGGGAACTCATTATATCGAACGAGCAGGCAACGCCGCAGACCGTTGTGAACAAGGTTGCCGAGCGCTTTTTCAGCACCACCGACGTGGATGCGATCGCCGTGGTCGAGGACAATGAACCGGTCGGTCTTATTACGCGGACAAAACTGCTCTTTACGCTTTTTCGTCGATTTGGCTTTGAGCTCTATGGGAAATACCCGATCATTGCCATAGCCGAGACAACTCCTCTCATCGTTCCTGAGAACGAGCGGCTCGACATAGTGATCGACAAGGCCCTGGAGCGGCAGCCGCAGGACATCTACGACGAGATCATCGTGACAACTCCCGGCGGCGCCTACAAGGGGCTTTTGTCGGTCAAACAGCTCGTGATCCAGCAAAGCAACTCTCTTGCAAGCAACATCCTGCAGAAAGAGATGGCAAGCGCACGGGCAAGAGAGCTGGAAAAAATCAATCAGGTGAAATCGCAGTTTCTCGCCAACGTGACCCATGAGCTGCGGTCCCCGGTGAATGCCATTATCGGGCTTGCCGAACTGCTCAGAATGTCGGCTGAGAAAGGCTCGATAGAACAAATAAAGGAACGGCTTTCCTTCATGATCTCGAGCGCGACAAACCTCAGGGCCATTATTACGAACATCCTCGATCTTTCGAAGCTCGAGGCGGGAAAGATGGAAGTTTCGTTCCTGGAAATAAACGCGACGGCGCTCATCTCGGAGATAGCCGAAACGACGCGCATTCTGGCAGGGAAAAAGCCGGTTACGGTAAAGGTGGAGGCGCCGCCCCTTCCGATCATGATCTCGACGGACCCCGTCAAGCTCCGGCAGATCATTATGAACCTGGCGAGCAATGCCGCAAAGTTCACGGAGCAGGGGGAAGTCACCCTGTCGCTCTCCATCATCGGAAGCAGGCTGGAGATAGCTGTCGCTGACACCGGCATCGGCATCAAAGAACAGGACATTGATAAGCTGTTTATCGCCTTCGGCCAGGTCGAGGACGCAAAAACCAAGCAGCATGAAGGGACCGGGCTTGGTCTGACGATCAGCAAAAATCTTGCCGAACTTATCAACGGTTCTATTACAATACGCAGCGCTTATGGGAAAGGCACGACGTTCGTCGTATCACTGCCGTTGCAAAACAATAACGCAGGACAAGGAGAATTGTAATGCAGAGTAAAAAAAAGGTACTCGTAGTGGATGATGATGAAATGCATCTTTATACCACGAAGGAGCTGCTCCAGAATGACTTCATTGAAGTAATAACGCATAAGAATTGGCTGGGAGTGACGAACCGCGTGAGGGACCTGCAACCCGATCTTGTCCTGCTCGACATCAACATGCCGGCGCTCTCCGGCGACAAGCTCGCGGCGATCATCAAACCTTACTGTGAAACGATGAAGACCCCTATCGTCTTTCATTCATCGAACGACGAAGACAGTTTGAGAGATCTTGCCAAAACTCATGGTGTTCAGGGATATATCTGCAAAGGCAATGTCGGAGACTTGAGGAGCAAGGTGAATCGGTATCTCAAACTGCAGGCGTAAACCTGCGGCACCAGGTCGACCGGTTTCTCGGTATGTCCTGTTGTTAAAAGAAGGAGACGCAGGGAAAATTCTTAGGGCTTGTTTTCCGGAAATATTACAATATCCTGAACCCCTGGGCGCAATGCCCGGATAACGCACGGAAACATGCTATGCTTTGTTAAGTAACAAGACCATAAAAAAGGAGGTTTCTAAAGAGAATAATTAACGAAAACTTCATCGATCTGTAACAATCCTGTAACAATTCTATGGTATAAGATGTTAATAATAAAAAAGGAGGCAACAATGAAACGATTTATGAAAAGATTTACAGGAGTAGCAGTGTTCGTGTTAGTCGGTATGCTTTCTGTGGGCCATGCCTTTGCCGTAGAAACCCTTAATGGTGCAGGCTCTTCTTTTGCCTACCCGATATACTCGGCATGGGCGTATGCTTACCAGAAGGTCGCCGGAACCCAGCTCAATTATCAGTCCATAGGGTCAGGCGGCGGCATCAAGCAGATCACCGAGAGGACCGTCGATTTCGGCGCCTCGGACCTGCCTTTGAGCCCGGCTGATCTGAGAAAGTCCAACCTTATCCAGTTTCCCGCGGTCATCGGGGGCGTTGTGCCTATTGTGAACATCCCGGGGGTAAAGCCCGACCAGATGCGGCTCGATTCCCAGACGATGTGCGGGATCTATCTCGGAGACATCAAATTTTGGGACGACGCGCAGATCAAGGCGCTGAATCCCAAGATGGACCTGCCCCACAACGAAATCACGGTCGTCCATCGGTCCGACGGCTCGGGAACGACCGCGATCTTAACGAATTACCTTGTCCAAACCTGCCCCGCGTGGAAGGATAAAGTCGGCACCGGTACGTCCGTGAACTGGCCTGTGGGCATCGGCGGAAAAGGCAGCGAAGGCGTGGCCAATTATGTTCAGAGCACCGGCTATTCCATCGGGTACGATGAGTTCGCCTACGCCCAGCAGAACAACCTGACCTACACGCAATTGAAGAACCCGGCCGGCAAGTTTGTGTCGGCTAAGTCGGAGACCTTTGAAGCCGCCGCAAAGACGGCAAATTTCGATTCCAAGAATGATTTTGATCTGATGATGACCAACGCCAAGGGCAAAGATGCATGGCCCATCGCGGGCGCCACGTTTATTCTCCTCGGCAAGGAGAAAAATGAATCTAACGCCAAGGTGACCAAGTTCTACAACTGGGCGTTTATCCACGGCGACAAAAAAGCGGAGGAACTGATCTATGTTCCTCTCCCGAAGACGCTGAAAGACAGGATCCGCGCCTACTGGAAGTTGAACCATATCAAGTATTAAAATAGCACGGCAAAAAAAGGTTGAAATCAACGGGTCAGGTATATATACTGCGGATACCTGACCCGTTCTCGTTTCAGTTTTAATCTTTCGACAGATCAGAAAGGTCCGAGCATTGGCCATATCGCCCAAAAGAAATTTCCCGGAGCTGCTCTTTTATTCCCTG
>DAIDTZ010000055.1 GCA_027456925.1 Nitrospirota bacterium | reverse complement strand
GGTCAAATCTGTGCTGATTCAGCGAAGGCGGTGTTTGGGCGGATCAACAAAAAATGAAGATTCGCATCCTGTCTTGTGCTGAGCAAGAACTTGTCGATGCAATAGACTACTATAATGGGCAGTGTCCCGGTCTCGGTTTTTGAATTTGCAGCAGAGGTAAAGAGTACTCTATCCCGCATTGTTTCCTTCCCAAATGCATGGCCCCTTTTCTCCCAACGCACAAGGCGATGCGTAACCAACAGATTCCCATACGGTGTTTTATATCAGATACGAACAGACCATATTCTTGTCACAGCTGTAATGCATTTAAAACGCGATCCGGAAAAGTGGCAGGAAAGGTTAATGAAGACCTAACCAAAGCAGTCGAGCCATTCTCGATTCGCCCGGTGCTTATTTCGTCTAGTGGGCAGAAGATAAAATTACGGAACACAAGGCGGGGGCAGACGACGCATAAACTCCGTCTGCCCCCTTATGCTCATTGCTTCTCGCTATTCTAATTTATCGGATATCCCGGCGGATAAGGCGCGTACCCGTCCTCGTCCCACAGCCGGTTGCCGACTTCTTTGCAGCACCGCAAAATTCATTTCCTGCATAAAACCTCGCGCCATTCATATTTGACCACTGTTTTCTGAACAGGGCTTCGCTCCGGCTCAAACTGCACGGTAATGACCGGCGAGTAGCGGGCATCGCCGAAACCGGTGCCGGCACTCTTCTCGGCCGACGCTTGGTCAGCATTCAACGATTTGGCTGCAGACGGGGTCGCAGGCGCCGCCTGTCCTTGTCGTTTTTCCTCCAGGAGCGGCCGCGGCTGTTCCTTTTCCCTATAGACCGCCATGGCGATCAGGCCCATTGCCGACTGGTCGCCGAAGGTCTTGACGCTGTAGGAATCCGCCTCGTCAGTGAAGTAGAAACGGTGCACCTGGTCATTACTGGTCCGCCACCCGTCGTAGCGCGCTGTCTCATAGGCGTTCACGATGTACATGTTCTCGGTGTTCTTGAGATCGGAGCGCTTGCCGCTGATGATGTTCCTGCCGTCCACGGCAATGACCACGCCCACCCGTTCCGGCGTCCTGTTCGTTATAACGATCCCGTAGTTCTCGCCCTTCTTTGCCTCAAGATACCTCTTGTTTACGCGTGTGCCCTCTGTCCAAAAGTCCTTGTAAGGGATCGCCTGGAAAACGATTCCTCTGTCCGAAACCACCTCGATGCCGACCTCTCCGGGCAATATCGGCCTGCTGTACGAGTAAGCGGGCGTCCCTCCTAGTGCTGCGATAATGACTGCGAGCATTGCGAATGCGATCTGCTTCATGGTCCTTCTCCTTTCTCCTGGGAATGTCCCCTCTTGTCCGGGTTCACACCATTAGACAAGAGGAAGAAGGCTTTTGTTCCCGGAGAAAAATAGGGGAAAGAAGGGGCAAGGTGGACCTAGTGCGGAGTTGTAATTTCTTAGGGCTGCTCCAGGGACATGCGGGGTTGGTTAAAGACGTTTTCAGCACGGGCTTTCCATGCGATTCATAGGTGATGAAAAAATTGAGACAAAAGCTACCTCGAGGGCGAAACTGAGGAAAATAGCAGAGGGGTTATTAACTTCGATTTTGCTTGTTGGGAGACTGTTGCATATCCATTCCTTTCAGATATACCGATAAAGCCGTTCCCGCACCCTCTTT
>DAIDTZ010000054.1 GCA_027456925.1 Nitrospirota bacterium | reverse complement strand
CCTCCTGGCAGGGCGCCTTCTTCACCGTTTTCGGGAAGAAGGAGGAGAGTTCGGCAAGCTTCGGCAGCATCTGGATCTTGTCCATGATCCCCGCCCCCGGGCCGGGGAAAAGGTTCGTGGGATCGACGATTTCCCTGATACGGTCGCCGACCTCATCAAGGTCAGCAACATCCAGAGCAAGACACATGCGCTTCATGGAACCAAAAGCATTGGTCAAGACGGGAAACGAAGACCCCTTTACGCGTTCGAACAACAACGCCTTATTCGCGATCCCCTTCTCTTTTGAAACCCGGTCGGTGATCTCGGCGATCTCAAGCTCTGCGTCTACTTCCGCCTTGATTCTGACCAGTTCTCCTTGTTTCTCCAGAAGAGCGATAAACTGTCTTATATTATCGAATGCCATAGGGTTTGAATTGTAGCGAAATTATTGCGGATTTGCAATCAAAAACTCGGGGATTCCCGGTCAGGAAGCATCATACTTCTGCAGACGATGCCGGAACGACCGGAACGTAAGACCCAGGAGTTTGGCCGCTTCGGTCTTGACGCCGCCGGTCTTTTCAAGCGCTTTTTGCAAGAATGCTTTCTCGGCATCTTCCAGCAACGCTTCCAGATCCAGGCCTGCCTCGGGGATGTCCAGAGAAACAAGTTCGGAACAGGATCGGATGTTCTTTACTGCATCGGGGACATGCTTAAGACGAATCGTATCTCCGGGCGTGATGATGGCCAGGCGTTCGATCATATTTTCCAGTTCCCGGACGTTCCCCGGCCATGGGTGTTGCATGAGTACTTCCAGCGCTTCAGCGTCGATTTTTTTTATCAAGAGGGACGCGCCCTCTTTTTTAGCGAATTTCTTGAGGAAAAAATCGATAAGCGCGGGGATGTCTTCTTTCCTCTCCCGGAGAGGAGGCAGGTGAATGGGTATCACGTTAAGCCGGTAGAAAAGATCTTCCCTGAACAATCCCTTGGAGACCTCGGCAAACAGGTCTTTATTGCTGGCGGCAATGATATGGACGTCGACTTTTATCCCCGTCGTCCCCCCGACGCGCATGAATTCGCGTTCCTGAAGAACGCGGAGCAATTTTACCTGCAACGCCGGCGTCGTCGCGCTGATCTCATCGAGAAAAATAGCTCCGCCGTTCGCCGCTTCAAAAAGTCCCTGTTTGTTCGAGGTTGCCCCGGTAAAGGCGCCCTTCATATAGCCGAACAACTCGCTTTCCAGCAGAGTTTCAGGCAATGCTCCGCAGTTAACCGTGACAAAGGGGCCGTTTTTTCTCGGACTATTCACATGAATGGCCCGGGCCACGAGTTCCTTTCCCGTCCCGCTTTCTCCGGAAATCAAAACGATGCTGTTCGTTTCAGCAACCTGCCGAATGAGCGCAAACACCTTCTGCATCGGCCCGCTCTTCCCGATAAAATTTTCGAAGCCCGCGCGAGACGCTATTTCCCGTTTGAGAAGGATATTTTCTTTCCTCAAGTGGCGCTTCTCAAGAGAGTTATTGATGATGAATTTCATCTCATCGATCTTGAATGGCTTGATAATGTAATCATAGGCCCCTTGTTTCATGGCCTCCACCGCGGTCTCCGCAGTTGCGAAAGCCGTGACCATAATAACAACGGTTTCCGGCGATATCTCTTTCGTTGCTTTCAAGACGTCGATGCCGTCCAATCCGGACATTTTTACGTCGCTGATCACGAGATCGAATATTTCAGCCTGCACCGCTTTCAGCGCGTCGCTGCCGTTCTCGGCAGTCACGACATCGTGGCCTTCTTTTTTGAGCATGATCGCGAGAAAATCCCTCATGCTTTGCTCATCATCAACAACGAGAATTTTGCTCATGTCAGTTCAGACCCTCTCGATCCCGCAGGTGATGCTGCACGATCTCCGTCTCGCCCCGCATATCAGCCGCCCCTTCCGCCATAGGCAGTCTGATTTTGCATTGCGTTCCTTTTCCCGGCTCGCTGTCGACAGCGATACTTCCCCCGTGATCATCGATGATACGATATGCTATCGCCAAACCCAGCCCCGTTCCTTCCGTTTTCGTTGTAAAGAAGGGATCGAATATTTTCGCAAGGTCCTCGCCCTCAATTCCCCGGCCGGTATCAGCTATGGTGATCAGGCACATGGTCGCATCATCCTCCCCATGAGAATAAGGCGCAGCCGTGATGGTGAGCGTGCCGCCCGCAGGCATGGCCTGGCATGCATTAATGAGGAGATTCCAAAAAACCTGCCGTAAGCGCTGCGGGTCCCCTTTTAATGCAATATGCGGGTCGATGTCGCATTTAATAATAATATTCTCCTGGAAATTTTTGCTGTTTCTTAAGAGCGTTATCGTTTCATCCATCGCGGAGAGGAACTCGATCTGGGCGATCTGAGCGCCGGCGGGGCGGGCATATTCCAAAAATTCCGTAATAATGGTGTTGAGCCTGTCCGTTTCCCGCACGACAATATTCATGAGGCGTTTATTATCATCCTTCAAGTCGAGTTCGCCCTGCAGCACCTGGATCGATCCGCTGAGCGCCGCGAGCGGGTTCTGTATTTCATGGGCAATGCCCGCGGCAAGGCTGCCGACTGTTGCCAGCCGCTCCTGCCTCCTCATCCGTTCCTCCATCTCGATGATTTTCGTTATATCCTGAAACGTCAGGATAACGCCGCGAACAACATTGGCATCATCTTTGAGGAGTGACGCGATCATGCGAAAAATGGCCGTATCGCCGTCTTTTTTTATTACCTGAGCGTTGAAATGGAACGGCCGTTCTTTGAGAGCGTCGGTATGACCGAAGAGCTCTTTAATACTGCTTTCGAAGACGTCCTGCCACCTGCTCTTGATCTCATCAGGGCTGTAGCCGGTGATCTGCTCCGCTGCCCGGTTCCACGAAGTGACATTGCCGCTCAAATCCATCGTGAGGATTCCGCTGCCGACGCTTTTCAGGATATGCTCCTGAAGCACCCGAAGATCGTCAAAATCGATGCTTTTATCATGAAGTTCCTGGTGTGTTTTGCGCAAACGCTCGGTCAGGTAGCCGCTCAGAAGGGCCACGATGTAAAAGGAAAGGATATTGATGAAAACCTGATACAGGACCTGCACTGCGGTAAAGTTCTGGCTTCGTGCAAAAAAAAAGGCATCGTAATACTGCATGTCAAGCATCGTCCCGTACAGAATGCTGGCAAAAGAAGCCGCAAGGTATCCTCCGCGACGGTATAAAATGATGCTTGCTGATATAATGGTCAGATGATAGAGCACGGAAAAACCGCTGTCGATTCCTCCGGTAAGATAAACGAGAAACGTAATCAAAACGATATCGATAGAGGTTTGAAGGTAGCCCAGGAAGGAGAGGTTTTTGAATGTGCGGAGCAGGTACCGGTAAATAACGGCCAGGAAATAGACCGACAAAAGCACATAATACAAAACAGCAATATGAAATGAGTAGATTCTATACCGCTGTTGAAAAAAAATCAGGGTGCCGACCAGAAAGGTCGTAAGGATCACCCTGCTCCAAATGAGCCATTTAATACGGATAGAGTATTCTTCTCTTGAATATTCTCGAGTCACTGTGCGTTCTAACTATCAGCCGACCGTTGATCCCATCTGGAATATAGGCATGTACATGGCGATGATAACGAAACCGACTGTTACTCCAAGAAAAATCATGAGCATAGGCTCAAGCATGGAAGTGAGGGTCGCAACCGCAGCGTCAACTTCATCGTCGTAAAAATCGGCGATTTTATTCAGCATATTGTCCAACGCACCTGTTGCTTCGCCAACGGCGATCATCTGAACGACCATTTGGGGGAAAACCTTAGCCCTGCCCAACGGCTCAGCAAGCGTTTTTCCTTCGCTCACGCTTTGCCGAGTCTGCATGATCGCTTCTTCCACCACCTTGTTCCCCGCGGTGCGTGAAACGATCAACAATCCCTCAAGAATAGGCACACCGCTCGTCATCAGCGTTCCGAGCGTACGCGTAAACTTAGCCACCGAGACTCTTTGAATCAAGGAACCGGCAACAGGAATCTTCAAAGCAATTCCGTCGGTTATTCTCAGGCCGTTTTCCGTTTTTCTAAATTGTTTGAGCCCCACGAAAAACCCGACGACTATAACAAGAAGAATCAATCCGCCCCATCCCTTAAGAAAGTCACTGAATGCGATCACAATGCGGGTAGGCAAGGGCAACGCCTGCCCCGACGAGGCAAACATATTAGCCAACATGGGAACCACAACGACCAGCAAAAGAGCAACCACCGCGACCGCCACGAAAAGAATGACAGAAGGATAGATCATTGCGGACTTTATTTGTGACTTGATTTTCGCAAACTTCTCCATGTATGACGCAAGCCTTTGCAGGATGGTGTCAAGAATACCGCCTGCCTCGCCGGCAGCGACCATATTCACATAGAGATTGTCGAATACTTTCGGGTGTTTCTTAAGCGCGTCGGCAAAGGTCGCCCCGCTCTCCACGTCGGACCTCACCTGTCCCACGATCTTGGCGAGCGATTTATTTTCGGTCTGGACGCCGAGAATATCGAGGCATTGCACGAGCGGCAATCCGGCGTCTATCATAGTTGCCAGCTGCCGTGTAAAAATCACGATGTCTTTATCGGTGATTTTGGGTCCGCCGCCGAAACTCAGCTTGAGCTCTTTCGGCTTAGCAGTCACATTGATGGGGAGAATATTCTGTTTCCTGAGCAGGGCGATGACTTCTTCCTTGCTGTTTGCCGCCAGTTCACCTTTTTGCACGGCCCCTTGCCGTGTCTTGCCTTCCCATACAAAAACGCTTGCCGCCATTTTTCACTCCTTGTTTTAACGACCGCGGACTCGTGTGCCCTTCCGTAGACGCTCCTCTATCGTACGTCAAATCAGAGATGCATTATCAGGCGCAATGGAACAAAAATTACCGGTAATCCTTTTGAACCATCTGTGATGCGAGGCCGGAACGCCCGAGCATCGCCATGAGCTCTTCGACAACGGACGACCTCCCGATGCAATCTTCATAGGAAACTAATTTTTTCACATAGAGATCGTACAACGACTGATTCAGGGTTTGCATGCCGAACTTGGACTGGCCGGTCTGCATCGTCGAATAAATCTGATGGATCTTGTCTTCCCGGATGAGATTTCGGATCGCCGAGTTCGGCACCAGAACCTCGAGAGCAAGCACCCGCCCTCCGCCGACCTTCGGTACGAGCGTTTGAGACATAATGCCTTCCAGAACAAAGGAAAGCTGCGCCCGAACCTGTGATTGCTGATGGGGCGGGAACACGTCGATAATGCGGTTCATGGTCTGGACTGCCGAGTTCGTATGGAGCGTTGCGAAGGTCAGGTGGCCCGTCTCCGCGATGGTCAGGGCGGCCTCGATAGTCTCCAGGTCGCGCATTTCTCCCACCAGCACCACATCGGGGTCCTGCCGCAGAATATACTTCAGCGCGTCCTTGAATGATTTCGTGTCTGCATTGACCTCACGCTGATTTACAAGACATTTCTTGTGCGGATGCAGATATTCGATCGGGTCCTCGATCGTGATAATATGCTCCTGCCGCTCGCTGTTGATCTTGTCGACCATCGAGGCAAGAGTGGTCGATTTGCCGCTTCCCGTCGGACCGGTGACAAGAATCAGCCCCCGCGGTTTGTTGCACAAATCGGATACGACCGGAGGCAGACCGAGTTCCTGAAAGGTCTTAATTTTAAACGGAATGGTCCTGATGGCGGCCGCCACGGCGCCGCGCTGGACAAAAATATTTGCGCGAAAACGCGATAGATTTTTTATGCCGAAGGAGAGATCAAGCTCGCTGTTTTCTTCGAACTTATGCTTCTGGGCATCAGTGAGGATGCTATAGCAGAGATCTTTCGTCTGTGTTCCGGACAAAGGCTCGAGCCCGGGGATCTGCTTCACTTTGCCGTCTATGCGGATACAGGGAGCGATCCCCGTGGTGATATGAAGATCG
Source organism: Nitrospirota bacterium (assembly GCA_027456925.1). Classification (GTDB taxonomy): domain Bacteria; phylum Nitrospirota; class UBA9217; order UBA9217; family UBA9217; genus JAJYKN01. The sequence goes on along the minus strand of DAIDTZ010000054.1, from coordinate 9,051 downwards.
GATGCGCCCTTCTCAATCATGTATTTGAGCAGATCGTGTAAATTCGCCATGAAGAGGACCCCTCGAATGTTTGACGTTTACCTAATTTGGCTATGATGCCTGATTGTCCGGGAACGTGTTCTCAACAACTTCTTCGAGCGATGTCAAACCCGCCTTTACTTTCAAGAGGCCGCTTCTCCGCAGTGTTTTCATCCCCCCTGCGATGGCGGCTTTTTTAAGATCGAAAACCGAAGCGCCCTGGAGAATCAGTTCTTTGATTTCGTCCTTGATCGGCATGACCTCGTAAAGAGCGACCCTGCCCTTGTACCCCGTTTTATTGCAGACTTCGCACCCCGTCCCCTTGTGACTGACAATGGTTGGGGCCTCCTCGGGTGAAAATCCGGCATCGATAAAGACTTGAAGGGGCAGCTTCTCGGGCTGCTTGCAGTTGACGCATGCCCTGCGGACCAGCCGCTGGGCAACGATCAGGATCACCGCCGAAGACACGAGGAACGGTTCAACTCCCATGTTGAGCATACGGTTGATCGTACTCGGCGCGTCGTTGGTATGGAGGGTCGTGAGCACGAGATGGCCGGTGAGCGCGGCCTTAACGCCGATCTCCGCCGTTTCGTAGTCGCGGGTCTCTCCCACCATGATGATGTCGGGGTCCTGCCGCAGAAACGAACGCAGCGCCGCGGCAAAGTTAAGCCCGATTTCATCCTTCATCTGGACCTGGTTGATGCCCATCAGGTTGAATTCAACGGGGTCTTCCGCGGTCATAAGGTTTTCCGTGTCCGTATTCAGTTCGGAGAGCGCGGAGTACAGCGTCGTTGTCTTTCCGCTCCCGGTGGGTCCCGTCACCAGGACCATGCCGAAGGGCCTGCCCAGCGCCTCTTTGAAGTCTACCAGCTGGTCTTCATCGAATCCGAGCTTGGTCATGTCGAGTTGCAGATTCGATTTGTCGAGCAGCCGCATGACGATCTTTTCGCCAAAGAGGGTCGGAAGAACGGAGACCCGGAAATCCATGACCTTGTTCCTGCTCATTTTCAGCTTGATTCTGCCGTCCTGGGGAAGCCTGCGTTCGGCAATGTCGAGCTGGGCCATGATCTTGATGCGCGAGATGATCGCATTCCTGATCTTGAGCGGAAGGCCCATGACCGTTTTCAGAACGCCGTCAAGGCGATACCGGACCCGGAATTTTTTTTCGTAGGGTTCGATGTGAATGTCGCTTACGCCCAATTTGGCGGCTCGCAACAGGATGCCGTTCACCAGCTTGACAATGGGCGCTTCAACTTCCCCGGACAAGGCATCCAGCTTTTCGTCCTCCACGACCTCGAGTTCGTCGACAGCGCCGTGAACGAGATTATCAAAGTCTTCGACATCCACCTCGCCGCCGGTGTCGATGTCATCGATAAGGGATTCTTCCATTCCGCCGTCTTCGAGATCATAATCTTTCGCTTCCAGGGTAAGCTTTTCTTCTTTCTTTGCCGCCTGCTGCGCGGTCGCGGACCCGGGCCTGGCCGCAACGAGGGCTTTCGCGCCTCCATAATATTTTTTGATCGCTTCAACAATGGCGCCTTCGGTCGCCACCACTGCTTCGACGTTGTAACCGGTCATGAACTTGATATCGTCAATGGCGAATATATTGGAGGGGTCAACCATGGCGATCGTTATCGTAGCTCCGGTGCGATTGATCGGCATGATGCGGTACTTTTGGGCGACGTCGGGGGGAATATGCTTAATGACTGTGGAATTGATCTCGAACTTGCTCAGGTCGACATAAGGAACACCGTACTGCTTGCTCAGGAAGGTCATAAGCTTGTCTTCCTGCACAAAGCCGAGCTTTACCAGAATGGACCCCAGCCTGCCGCCCTCCGATTTTTGCGTGGAAAGGGCTTTCTTGAGCTGATCATCCGTAATGAGACCCGACGAGACGAGCATGGAGCCGAGTCTGCCTGACATTGCCATAGAAACTCCTTAATTTGGAAAGCAAATCAACTACAATATTACTTTAATGCGTCAAGTATGTCAAGATGAGTCGGCCTATTTTCCGCGATCGCTGCTCCGTGCGGTAATCTGCCGGGAAAGCGCATTTTTCATTATTGCTACCGGCGCCTTTTTGTTGGTCCAAATCTCAAAGGCAATAACACCTTGATACAGGAGCATCCCGATCCCGGGAAGTCTCTTGGCTCACCGTGCTTTTGCCGCTTTCAAAAAACCGGTTTCAACGGGATTGTAAACCAGATCGCATACCAGGTGGTTCTTTCTGATGTGGTCTGCTGCAAGGGGCAGCGGGTCCGTCTTCTTCAATCCAAGCGGCGTGGCGTTGATCAGGCAGTCGGCTTTTGCCGAATATGCAGCAAGGGACGCACCATCAATGGATTCCACATCCCTTCCGGTTTTTTCGCGGATGTCGGCCACTAATTTATCGGCCTTCTCTGCGTCAAGATCGCTCAACAGGATTTTTTTTGCGCCTGCCAGCGCAAGGCTGAACCCCACGGCCCGCGCCGCGCCGCCCGATCCGACGATCAGGATCTTTTTTCCCTTCGGGTTGAACCCTGCATTATCGCGGAGCGACCGCAGAAAGCCCCGGCCGTCCGTGTTGTGGCCGATCAGTTTCCCGTCCTTCATCTCGATCGTGTTGACCGCTCCGATCAGCCGGGCCTCTTCCGAAAGCTCGTCCAGGTAGGCAATGATCTTTTCCTTGTGCGGCACCGTGACGTTGAGCCCGCACAGGCCGAGGGGGATAAGCGCTTTTGTCGCCTCGCCAAGGTCATCAGGCCTCACGCCAAAAGGAACATAGCATGCATCCATGCGCAATTTCTGGAAAGCGGCGTTATGCATTCCCGGGGAGAAAGTGTGCTCAACAGGATACCCGAAAATTCCATACAACCGTGTTTTGCCCGAGATCATCGTCCGGCCCTCCCGTTGCCCCGAATTGCATTCATCAGTTTCCGAAAACCGGCCACCGGCGTAATCGCAATGTTCAGTCGTTCCTCAAGCTGCGAAAGCGTCATATCATCAAGAAACACATCTTCCTCTTCTTTCAGCATGGTTGCGGGAATAAGCAGGCGATCTCCCAAGGGCCGGTTCTGCAAGGCCTTTACCAGGTCGCTCCCGGTCAAAAGGCCCGCAACCGTTACCAAGGGGCCAAAAAAAACGTTTTTCACCGTGACGAGGTTTATTTCCGCACCCCGGACTTTCCTGAGCCTCGGCATGATATCTTTCAAAACTTTGCTGAACGACACCCCGGTCGCAATCGTTATTTTTACAGGCTGAACACGCGCAGGCACCCTGGTACGGGACACCTCGCGGAGAAACGTCGACACCATGCCTACGCCGTTTTCAATCTGTGGAAAATCTTCATAAAAAGAGGCCGAAGGAAACACCTCTCCCGCCTGAATATAAAATTCGTCGGAAGCGTACACAAAACGCGAACCAAACTGCTTTTTGCATGCTTTCCCGAATTGAACGGTCATATCGAGCACGGCACGGGCCTCGCGCCGTGAAAATTTTCCAAGAGGAAACAGGTCATTCCTGTGGGACGTGATCCCGACGGGCACAACGGCAACGGACGCAACAGCCGGGAAAAGGCCGGACAAATCATCGAGCGTTCGTTCCAGATAGTGTCCGTCATTGACGCCGGGGCATAAAACGATCTGGGTGTGCATCCTGATTCCGCCCGCGGCCAGCCGCCTCATGCTCGCCATGATATCCGGAGCTTTGCTGTTCCCCAGAATGAAGGAGCGGAGCAACGGATCTGTTGTGTGGACTGAAATGTAAAGAGGCGAGAGGCGCTGCTTGAATATCCGGGCCCAGTCGGCTTCGCTCAGGGACCCAAGCGTGATGTAATTGCCGTGCAGAAACGACGCCCGGAAGTCGTCGTCTTTTATGTACAGGCTTTTTCGGCAGCCGGCCGGCATCTGGTCGACAAAACAAAAAATGCACTTATTCCTGCATCGTTTGATGTTGATCGGAGCGAACTCGATGCCGAGCGTATCGTCGGGGGCCTTATCTATGGCATAGGTCCTGAGCCTGCCTTGTTTGGTCCTCAGCTTGACGATAATATGCTCGTCAGCAACGAAAAATTTATAATCTATGTCGTCGCAGACATCTTCCCCGTTTATGGAGACAATCCTGTCGCCCGGCTTGAACCCTGACTGCGCGGCAATGCTTTCCGGAAGGACCGTAAGAATCTCTAACAATCAGGCGCTCCTCTTGGAAGCAAACATAAAATCTACGTATCCGTCTATCTGGGTCCGTGCTTCATCGGACACTTGCCGGAATTTTCGCAGCATCATGATCTCGTCCACGCTCAGAATTTTTTCGAGATAATTGATCTGTTCCTCGGAAAGCGGATATTTGCGCTTTCCCCGCCGGAACTTGGCCTGCGAGGGCGAGAGAAAAAACCCTTTTACCTCGGCGGGGACCTTTTCCTGGTGCGCCGAAAGAATGAGGACCGACTTGTCGATATTCAGCTTGCCCGCAATCATCATGAGGGTCGTGTCTTTGGGAATATGCCCCTTATTGATCGTAACGCGCAGCAGCTCCGGGCTGATCCCGAGAACCTTGGACGCATCCTTCAGGTTTTTAAACCCTTTTTTTTCCAATGCCTGCCTGATCATATCGGATATCTTCATAGACTGCCTCCCGGATGGTTTAATCACTGCGCATCATTCCCCGCGATTTTTATGCCGCGGACCACATATTGAACGCCCGAGGCAATCGTGAAGACCGCCGTCGTCCAGTGTAAAATAGGGATGAATCCCCCGGTCGTTCCATCATTGTTCAGAGCCAGGGCAAGCGTTACCACGACCAGTTGCAGCACCGTGGCCGCTTTTCCGATAATGGACGGCCGGGCTTTGAAATCCCGTCCGATAAAATAGATTGCAACGCTCCCGAGCACGAGAATGACATCCCGGCTCACGACGATGATCACGAGCCAGATTGGCAGCATCTGCAGGAGTACGAGCGTCACAAAAGCCGAAACGATCAGCAGCTTGTCTGCCATCGGGTCCAGGAACGCACCCAGTTCCGTCTTCGAATTGGTAAGTCGCGCGATCATGCCGTCAAGGGCGTCGGTCACGCAGGCAACGACAAAAACGGCCAGGGCGGCTCCGTAATAACCGTAGATCATCAAATTGATGAAAAAAGGGATCAGTATGACGCGGGTAAGCGTAATATAATTCGGAAGGTTCATCGGCACCCCGTTGTTTCACATTACCTGACGAAAGATATTAAACATGTTTATTTGTATTGTCAACCTTTTTCTTTTTGTTACCATTTGTTTTTGTTCTTGCCGAGGCGAGAGAAAAGTCTGGACGTCATCAACTGCGCAATTTTACGGTGGTCTTTTGTGTTCTCAATGAAGATTTCAATATCATCGTTTGCCACACTTCCAAAACAGAATAGGCTGGTTATCGAATCCAGAATAGATGAATGCAAGCAAAATAATATTCTTTGTGAAATTTATTTCATACCGTGGGCACACTGTAGGCAATGATGAGCATGTAAAAAAAGACGACCTCCCCTCTCTTCAAGATCGATCAATGCCGTCTATAAAGGCCATCATCTAATCTCAATGTGGAGGCAAATTTAGTGCTGTGCGGAGGGTTTAATAGTAATAGTATGGAACAGCTTTGAATTGAAAAAGTGGAGCCGGCGATCCGGGTTGAACGGACGACCTGCTGATTACGAATCAGCTGCTCTACCACTGAGCTACGCCGGCGTTTCGAGAATGACATGAAGATGAGAGACGGTAGGTTATACCCTATTCCCGCTTTCGCTGTCAAGAAAATCTTTTGAGACAACGAGCAATCAAGCTTGCGCTTGCTTTCAGGCTTGTCAGCTTGCAAGCCTGCTTATCAAATAATTCCGAACCGCTTCATTCTCCGCCGGAAAGCGTCGCGCGGCATTTTCAGGAGCTGCGCCGCTCTTGTCTGGTTTCCGCCGGCCATATCCAGCGCTTTGTGGACCAGGGCGTTCTCCACGTCTTCGATGGACAATCCTGAATCGGGGATGACCAGCCCTTCCAGGGAAACCGGAGTGAGTGACGAAGCCGACGTTGCCGGCCTCCCCTCCAGAATATCAGGCGACAGATGTTCGGGCAGGATCTCGCTGTCGATGTCGAGGATCATTGCCCGTTCGATCACATTCTTTAATTCCCTCACGTTCCCCGGCCAATGATGGGAGAGGAGTATCTGCTCGGCTTCCTTTGAGATCCCGAGCACGTTCTTATGGCACTCCTTGTTGAAATATTCGATAAAGTGGCGCGCCAGCACCAGGATATCCTGCCCCCGGTCCCGCAAGGGGGGCAAATAGATCGGCACTACCTGCAATCGATAATACAGGTCTTTCCGGAAGCCTCCTTCGCGCATGGCTTTCAAAAGCTCCTGGTTTGTGGCCGAGACAAGCCGGACATTCACCTTGATGTCCTTCACGCCGCCGACGCGCTTAAAGGTCTTTTCCTCGAGCATGCGGAGCAGCTTGGCCTGCATGCTCATGTCCATATCCCCGATTTCGTCGAGGAAAACGGTACCGCCGTCGGCGAGTTCGAAAAGGCCCTTTTTTGACGTCTTGGCGTCGGTAAACGCTCCCTTTTCGTGGCCCATGAGCTCGCTCTCAAGCAGCGTGACGGGGAGCGCGGCGCAGTTAATGGCCATAAAAGGCTGGTCAGCCCGGGCGCTGCTGTAGTGAAGGGCCTTTGCCACCAGCTCTTTGCCGGTCCCGCTCTCTCCCTGGATCAGCACAGTGGTTGCGTCGCTCTTCGCGATCTTTCGGATGAGGTTCTTCACCTTCATCATCTCATCGCTTTCCCCGATGATCGTATCGACCTTGCTGCTGAATTCCTGGCGCAGCTGTTTTACCTGGGTGCGCAGGGAACCCGCTTCCAGGGCCTTCTTGATGACGAACGTGAGCTCTTCGAGATTAAAAGGTTTGCTGATATAATCGTAGGCGCCGTGCTTCATGGCCTTCACCGCTGTCTCGACCATGCCGTAGGCGGTGATCATGATGACCATGATTCCGCGTTCCTGCACATTGAGTTTTTCCAGCAGTTCCAGGCCTGTCATCTCCGGCAGACGATTATCGAGAAGGACCAGGTCGGGAGGATCCTCGTTGATCAGCTCCAGTCCTTTTTCCGCTGAATCTGCGCTGGCAACCTCATACCCTTCCTTTACCAGATGCTGCTCCAGGGTCCAGCGGATCAATTTTTCATCATCAACAACGAGAATTTTCTGCGTCATAAAAACGTGCTCCTCTTATGCGCTGCCTTTTTGCGGATAGGGGAAGGTGAGGGTAAAAGTCGCCCCCTTTCCGGGAGAGCTCATGACGTTGATCTCACCGCCATGCTGTTCGACGATCCGCTGGGTGATGGACAGCCCCAACCCGGTGCCCTGCTGCCGCGTCGTGAAGAAGGGGCTGAAGATCCGGCCCAGGTTTTCCGGGGAAATCCCCTTTCCCGTATCGGAAAACAGGATCTCAACCGAGCCGGTATTTTCTCCCGCCGGTTTCTGTGATTTCGATTCGACAATAAACTTCCCGCCTTCCGGCATCGCCTGAATCGCATTCAGCGCAATGTTGATCACCGCCTGCTGCGCCAAATCGGGGTCGAGCGTCAGCCACGGCAGCCCCGGAGACAGTCTTCTCTCGACCACGATGGAATTCTTGGCGAATTGAGGCGCGAGAAAATCGAGCAGCTTGCCGATCAGCTCATTGATGTCCACAAGCGTCATTTTCGGCTCCGGCGGCCGGGCGAAGGAGAGCATGTTCCGGACTGCCTTGTCCATGCGCTCCACCTGGGAGAGGACCTCGTCCAACACCGCCCGTTTCTGGTCTCCGACGGCCTGGTCTTTCTTCAACACCTGGATCACGCCGGCGATCCCCGCAAGCGGGTTCTTGATCTCATGGGCGATGCCGGCGGCCATCTCTCCGATGGAGGCAAGCCGGTCGGCCCGTTTCATCTGTTCGTAGTGGTATCGTTCGACTCTGCGCCGCGCCCGTTCCAGCTTCGTCAGCAGCGAGTTGAAGGCCTCGCCCAGCCTGCCGATCTCATCAAAGCTTTTTACTTCGGCCCGTGCCTCAAGGCCCTGTTCGGCTTGTTCCATGGTGGTAATCAGTTCCTGTATCGGATTGGAGACCAGCTGTGTTAAGAAGAGGGAAAGAGACACCGCCAGGATCGCCGTCACGCCCAAGGCCCAGAGGAACATGGTCTTCGTGAGCTCCCTTACCTTTTCCTGGGTCTGCGCCATGGACACATCCACGGCAAGTATGCCGTTCAATTTTGCTTTTGACCCGTGGCAGTGAAAGCAGCGCTCCTCGTTCGGGATGGGAAACAGGACCGAAAAAATACCTTCTTCACGCCGTTTGATCGGTTTTTTGACTTTGTCGGCGAAAAACCATTTCTGCACGTTCGGAGCGACCTTCCTGCCGATCAGCCAGCGCTTGGATGATTTCAGGATGACCCCGCTCGGGCTGAAGATCTTGACCTCCTCGATATTGTGGTAAGCGCCGACCGCCTCCAGAATGTGCTGCACTTCCTTGCTCTTTCCGTCGATCATGGCATTCGCGAGACTCCGCTCGATCGTGTTGGAAATGATGAGCACATTGTCTTCGAGCGCATCTTCCATCTGCGCCCGCTGATAGCCGATATTGATCCACGTACCGAGTCCGATGGTCACCGCCAGAATGGCGGAAACGGCTATAATGATCTTGCTCTTGAGGCTCGTTACGATCCTCATGGAACGCTCACTTTTCCGATCAGTTCGCTCAGTGCGCCCACGCCTTGCTCAATCATGACGCGCTCTATCCCCTCGATCACGTAGAGCGTGGCCCGGGGATTCACAAAATTCGCCGTACACACGGCGACGGCCGATGCCCCGGCAAGAATGAACTCAATGGCATCTTCGCAGGTAACAATGCCGCCCATGCCGATGAGGGGAAGGGAAACCGCCTTCGCGGTCTGCCATACCATGCGCAGCAAAACAGACATCCGGCAGGACAGTGATCGTAATGCCAAAGAGGGGAACATAGAAATGGAATTCATGCTCTTTGCGCTTTTATGAGGTATTAAGC
>DAIDTZ010000053.1 GCA_027456925.1 Nitrospirota bacterium | reverse complement strand
CTTCATGACTTTGCTCTTGCTCGCGACGCTCTGAAACGGATTTTGGCATGTCCTCGTAAATGCGCTCTTGATCAACATCCACCGATTTGAGAAGTCGTCATCATCCGTAGGCAGGGTCCATATGCAATGAAGATGGTCCGGAAGCAAGACAATTGCGTCGATCGTAAATGGGTGCCGATCTTTCACGGTTTCTAACGCCTTTTTCAGCAGCTGCGGATTTTCGCCAAGACACAATATCTTCCGTCGCTCGTGAGTCACCACCGTAAAGAAGTACGTGGCTCCAGGTGTATTTGATCGCTTATAACGCATAAGCATGCTTCGTCCGGATTTTGCGAAACAATTTGTTGGGCTTCACATGAACCGTTCAGCCCAACCTACGTGACTGGTACAAATCAGAGGGCTAAATCATTAACCCAATGGCACTAAACCAAGTATGTGAAAATCGTTTGCATCATTGACCCAGCCCTCTCGTCCATTTACTTTTACCTTAAGCCATATATTTGTTATTTTGATATCAAGTTGTGACTTACTCACCTGCTCTAAATGGACGTCGGCATATGAGCCAATGAATTCGACTTTTTTTATTTCTGAAGCACTAATTGCTTCAGGTATTGAATTGCCAGTATGATCAGGATAGAATGAAATTTCATTGCCCTCTGAAGTGTCTATTGAGTCAATCGAGTGTGGAATGTTGATATCAAAGACACCTCGTGCCATAAGGGGCGCAATTGTCATCTTTTGGAAATCAACTTTAAACGGAATTCGAATGCCAAAAAAACCTTTCCAAACTTCTACTTTGATGAGATCACCATCTAATAGTTTCAATACTCCACTTGGTGTTCCTTCTGGTAATTTTTCGAACTGACCGCATACGATAATTGAGGAGGATAGTGATTTTAATGAACCACCTTCCATCCCAAAAATCTGAAATTCAGGCCCGCAAGGCGGGGCATTTGGTTCCAAATCATAGGATATAATGAGGCCTTCGCCACTTTTACCCTCGACTTTAAAAGCATTTTCGACTGTGTAAGATGATTCCCCGTCGTTATGGTACGTTTCTTTAAGATATGATACACCTGTCGCGTCCTTTATCTCTAATGAGTAACCTGTAATTGCATCTCCATAATCGTATGTAACCGTGATATGTTTATGGCCTATATCGAATGGCCCGAATTTTTTCTCCGATTGACCCGGTACCGAAGTGTTGGGTGTTACAGACTGCTTGGTTTGACTATTAGTGGCGCCTTGTGTTTGTGCAACCTCAATTTTGGAAGTCTTTTTTTCACATCCAATATAAATTCCTGAACAGCTTATAATGAATACGAAAAATCCTGCAAAGACACGATTCATTGAGGTTCTCCTTTTACTTTACTAACAAGATGTTAAGCCGTTAAGCGGCGCCATCTACATATATATAGTTCCAACTACAGGTAGATATAATTCAGCTTTCAATTAATCACCTGAACTATCTACGTATATATATGTCTTTCGTACTTTGAAAAAAGATTTTTCGCGATGATGGTCTTACAGGGGCATGAGGTCTAAAGCGAGGTGGAGGTTCGGAGCCCCTTTCTTGAACGACTATACCGTAAACAGGGTTACTTTGGCAAGAAAGAATCAATATTACTCAGCGTGCTGCTTGAGGTCAGGCAGAAACGCAGTCAGCACGCCGAGGAGCGGAAGATACGAGCAGACGTGGTAGACGAATTCAATGCCGCGAAGGTCCGCAACCTTTCCGAGCACCGCAGCGCCGATCCCGCCCATGCCGAAAGCAAAGCCGAAGAAAAGGCCGGACACGGTGCCGACCTTGCCCGGTACCAGTTCCTGCGCGAACACGAGGATGGCTGAAAAAGCTGAAGCAAGGATGAGGCCGATGATGAATGCAAGGATGCCCGTCCATGCCAGGTTTGCGTACGGCAGGGCAAGGGCAAAGGGCGCCGCGCCCAGGATCGAAAGCCAGATCACGCGCTTTCTGCCGATCCGGTCGCCCACAGGACCGCCGAAGACCGTGCCCAAAGCCACGGCGAACAGAAACCCGAACAAATGCACCTGGGCCGACTGGACGGACAAATTGAAGCGGTGCATCAAATAAAAAATATAATAGCTGCTGAAACTCGCCAGGTAGAAATACTTCGAGAAGATCAGGACCATCAAGATCAGCAAGGACAGCACAACCGTGCGCTTCGGCAAAACCGGGTGCAGGCCCTGGTGAGACGCGACCCGGCGACCCATGACGGCCTGGCGCCGCTTATACCAGCCGCCGACCTGCCACAATACGGAAATAGCGAGCAGGGCGGCCAGGGAAAACCACGCCACGCTCTTCTGCCCATGGGGGATGATGATCCACGCGGCCAGAAGCGGCCCCATTGCGCTGCCCGTATTGCCGCCCACCTGGAAGATCGACTGGGCCAGCCCGTGCTGTCCGCCCGAGGCCATGCGGGCCACGCGCGACGACTCGGGGTGAAAAACCGACGACCCGGTGCCGACGAGAGCGGCGGCCAGGAGCAGCACGCCGTAGTTCGGCGCAACTGCCAGCACCAGCAGACCGACGAGCGTGCATCCCATGCCGAAGGCCAGGGAGTACGGCTTCGGGTGGCGATCGGTATAGAAACCCACCAGGGGCTGGAGCAAGGAAGCCGTGACCTGGTAGGTGAGCGTGATCAAGCCGATCTGCGCGAAGGTGAGCTGAAACGTGCCTTTGAGCAGCGGATAGATCGCCAGGATCAACGACTGGATCATGTCGTTCAAAAAGTGTGAAAAGCTGATCGCGCCAAGCACCCGGTAGCGGGTGCCCTGGGCGCCGGAGGAAGCGCTTATAGCCATAATACCAATCCTGCTGATGTCGTCTTGTATTATTGTGTACGGATTCGAGCCGGGATAATACCACGGATGAGGCTGCTTCGCCACAAATAACGTAGGTGAAATGTTTATATTAAATTCGCCGTCAATGGAAAGAGAGGCGGCCGGATTACTTCACGAAATCATACTGTGCATCGACAATCTTTCCCTTCCAGTAGGGCTGGCTGCCGCCCGGGAGCTGCCACGCCGCTTCCCCTTCGAGCGGGATCCGCATGCCGCCCCGCTCCCCATAGGACCCGAGCCGGACGACCCAGGGCGTGAGCTCGTATTTGCCGTCTACCTCCCGGTATCTGCCTGAGGAAAAGACTCGCCTGATCTCGCCCTTATCATTGAAGCTGAATTCCAAAGAGATTGTCGTGCCTGAGTCCGAGAGGGTCGCGAGCGCCTTGTTGCTGTCTATCGCGGTCCAGGTAACACCATTGCCGGGAATGAGCGCTGTCGGGAACCAGACCGCCTCGGCCAGATATCGCTGAAGGGCGCCTGCATCGAGTTCGGCCTTGTCCTGTTCGTCCATTATCGGGATCACTCCAAATGCCCTGCCCTCCATCGAGCCCTTCCCATCAAGGTATGCATCGCGGACCCGCACATCCATCAGGGGCGCCATTCCGATCGCCGCGTCCCAGATAAAGCCATGAGGGTCCGTGGAGAAGTGCTGCGTTGACTTGAAAGAGCTCCACGTTTTGCCTTGCAGGTCCGTCAGAAATAATCCCTGGTGGCTTATGATTGCGCTGCGGACCAGGGGCTGCCCCTCCCGCAGCGCCATGCGGAAGTACCGGGTTACAGGAGCAGGCAGTTTTCCAAGATTCTTGAACGATACGGTTTTTGACTCCCGGCGCGCAGGCGCGTTGTTCAGTTTCTCGACCATGCGCGCGGTCTCGCTGTTCCAGCTGTGGGTCCCGATCCAGAACGCGGTTCCGAATGCAAAGCCGAACAAAATAAGAATTGCCAGAACAAGTCTCAGCCAGAGTGGCATGATATGCCTCCAGTTTCCCAGTAACGGCTTATAACGTTAATGCTCATCCCCGTGCCAGGATTGCACTCAACCTTTTCGCGTAAAGGTCCCCTGCCTCGTCGTCCGAGACAAGCTCGATACCTTCCGGCCCGCTAACGCCGAGCCCCAGTTCCACGGCCCTGCCGATCTGCTCCTGCTCAAGGATCTTTCGATCCATGATGTCGTGGTTGCTTCCCAGGTCCTTCAGGACCGCGAGCCCCACTGCATCGATGGCGATCCGGTCGGTCCCCGCGATAATGACGTTGGCGTCCTTTTTAGGGCCAAGGGAAGGCCCTTTGTCCGTGAAAACAGCGATGCCGTCCATCACAATCAGGGACGGATGGTAGGCGGTGTTGATCTCGGCGATCATCTTTCGCATGCTCCGGAACGACGTGTGCAGCTCGGCCATGTTCTTCTTGTTCGTGACGCCCACCGACAGCTTGAGGGACATGGTAAAGACGCCGCCGTAGCCGTGGGTCTTGAGGCAGCAGGTGGTGACCACGCATTCGGATTCCACGACGGGCCGTGCGACCAGCACCCCGTTCCGCCAGTGAGATCCTTCGGGCTGGATGCGCACCCAGTCCTTCTCCTTCAGGTCCTCGAAGTTGATGATCGTGACGTCGTGTTTTTTGCAGAGGCCGTAGATGCCCTTCTCCTGCATCACCTCCGACGTGTCCGGCGGACCGCTTCGTTCGCCCAGAGTGATGCTCTTTGCGCCCATGCCCTTCAAATGGATGAACAACGCTTCGAGCGTGTCGTTGTGCGTTGAAGCCGGAAAAGGGTCCGCAGTGTTGAAGTTGGGTTTGAGCAGGACCTGTTTGCCCTTTACCGGGTTGACCTCCAGGAGGCCGACAGCCCGCGCAACGCCCTGCGTCCTGTCCCGCGTCTTGATGAGCGCAACCCTTGTCTTTGTCCCATGCGTCCTGCCTTTAAGCGGTCCTGTCACGTTCATTCCTCCCTGCGCGTTCCCCGCCGCGGCAAGAACCACGCCCGCGGCAAGCGTTGACAAAAAATCACGTCTGTTCACGGCGCACCTCTCATCGGGTAATCCTAAAAAAACATGCTTTGCTCTTTTCTCTTCTTGATCCTCTGCTGAATAAAATAAATTCCTGCAATCGCGATCGCAATAAAGGTGCCTGTTTCGAGGATATACGAATGGTCTCAAAATAATATGGACTTCTGAAA
>DAIDTZ010000052.1 GCA_027456925.1 Nitrospirota bacterium | reverse complement strand
ATTCGATTTGTAAAGTCTTTTTCTCTGCGTCTCTGCGCCTCCGCGGTGGATTTTGACTTTTTATGAATGTATCAAATATCCATTGAGCGCTCCCCGTTCTTGATGCGGTGTCTTCATTCGCTGATCAGCTGACCTTCCTGTCCAGACTCCGGTACTGGATCGCCTCCGAAATGTGCTGGGATCCAATCTGCTCGCTGTTCTCCAGATCAGCGATCGTCCGCGACACTTTCAATATGCGATTATACGCCCGCGCGGAAAGTCCGAGCCTGTTCATCGCCATCTCCATAAGACGCAGCGAGTCTTCATCAATTTTACAGTACTTTCGAATATGCCGCGGTTTCATGTGGGCATTGGCATAGATGCCGTCGGATTTGAATCGATCATGCTGGATCACGCGTGCTTTGGTCACACGCTCTCGAATTGATGAAGACGGTTCAGCCATCGTATCCGAAGAAATTTCGTTGAACTTGATCGCTGGAACTTCGATGTGAATATCAATGCGGTCCATCAGCGGGCCGGACACTTTTGACCGGTAGGTCTGGATCTGGTGGGGCGTACATAAACATTGGTGTAATGGATCTCCGCTAAATCCGCACTTGCAGGGGTTCATGGCGGCGACTAGCATCAGGGACGCGGGATAGGTGAGCGACGTCACCGCGCGGGAGATCGTGACCCGGCCGTCTTCCAGGGGCTGGCGGAGCGCTTCGAGTACGTTTCGCTTGAACTCCGGCAGCTCGTCGAGAAAGAGAATGCCGTTGTGCGACAGGCTCACTTTGCCGGGCTTCGGAATCTGGCCGCCGCCGATCAGACCCGCGTCGGAAATGGTATGATGCGGGGAACGATAGGGACGCGTTGCGATGAGTGGCTGGCCCTGTTTCAAAAGCCCCATGATGCTGTGGATCTTCGTCGTCTCGATGGACTCGTCGAAACTCATCTGCGGCAGGACCGTGGGAAGGCGGCGCGCCAGCATGGTCTTTCCCGAGCCCGGCGGGCCGATCATGATGATGTTGTGACCCCCCGCAGCCGCAACCTCGATGGCCCGTTTCGCATGCTCCTGGCCTTTTACTTCCGAGAAGTCTTCCTGGTACGCGGAATAGGTATCGAAGGCGCTTTGCACGTTGATCCGCACCGGTTCGAGCGGAGCGCTGCCGGAGAGAAACTCGACGACCTGCGGCAGGGTTTCCATCCCGAAGATCCGGACGGACTCGACGACCGCCGCCTCCTGCGCGTTGTCCGCGGGGATCACCATGCCGCGGTAGCCCGCTTTCTTCGCAAGCACGGCCATGGAAAGCGCGCCCCGGACCGGCTTGACCCTTCCGTCGAGTGAGAGCTCGCCCACGACCAGATACCCCGAAACCTGGTCCTGGTTAAGGATGCCCTCGGCGATCAGCATGCCGATGGCAATGGGCAGGTCGAAGGCCGAGCCCTCTTTTTTGATGTCGGCAGGGGCGAGATTGACAACGACCTGCTTCAGGGGAAAATCAAAGCCCGTGTTCTTGAGCGCGGCGCGGACGCGCTCTTTGCTCTCCTTCACGGCCGCATCGGGAAGGCCCACGGTGGAAAAAAAGGGCAGTCCCCTGCTCGCGACATCGACCTCAACTTCTACAGGATAGGCGTCGATGCCGAGCACTGCGGAGCTGATGACCTTCGAGAGCATAGAGGCTCCTCGGATGGATGAACGATGCATGATACAGGATGCATACCTGGCTTCACATTCATTTAATCATGAATCGTGGATCATGCGTCTGGAATGGTAAGTCTGCGGACTGTTATAGCAGAGAATTGTGGGAATTGTCAAACGCAAAGAATGGCGGGCGGCTGCTACTGCTCGAACCGCGTGACGAAGGCGCCGATGAACTTCATGTGGCGCACGTACTCTGCAAAGGGGACTTCCTTGACCACGCCGCCGCCGGGTCGTCCGCCCCGGTCTTTGTCGCCGGCCGCATGGATCAGGTACGGCTTGCCGGACTTGATGTGGACAATAGACAAATGCGCCACGATCTCCCCGACCACGCGCTTCTTTGGGTCCTTGACCCAGAACACGATATCGCCGTCCTGGAGGCCCTTCTGGAGAGAACGGGTCAGCAGAATATTTTTCGGCAGGATGTCCACCGTAGCCGTGCCGCGGGAACCGGGGATCGTCTCGACGGATCCCAGTTCCGTGGTGATGTTTTTCCCCCACTTGCCGCTCATAACCATGTCTTCGCCGTACTGGAAGCGCTCGTCGTAGTTCATGACCAGGCCGTCAACAAGCTTGCCCGCTGTCAAGAACCGGAGCACGAGCGCCTTGTCGATTGCCTCGCGGGGCGTGTTGCTCTCGGCCAGTTCCACGGAGCGGAAGACGTGGTACATGCAGTCGGCCTTCTCGTCCGCCACAATGCGGTTCGTTCGCACATAGAGTCCGAGCGGATCGGGATCGTAGGGTGTGCCGATGAAGCGGCCGGCCCAATAAGCGATCCGTTTTCCGATCGGCAGCCCGGCCACGCGGGCTTGCGCGATCAGGATCTCGTCGGCGGTCATGTCGCCGATTTTCTTGTTCTCGTCCGGACCGGCGCCCAGGAGCCGGAGCCCGTACTGGAGCGACTTGCTGAACCGCCGGTCAAAGATGCCTGCCTGCCGGACCGTTCTCTTTTTCACTGCCTGGAGGAACCGTCCGTTTCCCACGTAGAGTCCCTGGTTTTCTCCGTAGAAGACGAGGACGTCTCCGGCCCGAAGCTCCTTCTTCGATACCCTCTCTGCTTTTGTTTTCAGAAGAGCGCGGTCCCTGCTGATCGGGATGCCATGGATGCGGTAGGTAATATAGATGAGCCCGCTGGTGTCGATGCCCTGCGCCGTCATGCCCCCGGCAAGAAACCGTATTCCCCGGAACCGTTTCGCCGTAGCAGCGAGGTCCTCCGGTTGTGTGTCGTTCACGAGTGGATCGGCTGACTTCACGGGCATGGCTTCTGCTGCGTCGATGATTGCCACGGAATAGTCGGGAAACTGGACCTTATAGCTGTCGACCGATTGTTGAAGCACCGGAAGCCGCGTACCGCCGTAAAGCGGCACGGTGTGATTGCCCGTCTTGTCCAGGATCAGTGCTTCGGTCTTGGGCATCGTTACGATGATCCACCGCCGGTTCGCGTTCAGGTAGCCGAGCCAGTTGTCCTTCAGGAACTGCACCGCTTCCTGCTGGACCCAGCCTTCCTGGTTTTCCTGGCTGGGAATGGTGATATGGTAGCGGTTGTCCTGTTTTCCCAGGATGCGGACCTCGTCACCCATGAGCACCTGCGTGGCGAGCTTTGACTTCGGCAGAGGCCCCTCATGCACATTGGCGAGCGGCGAGGTAATAATGCCGAGACTGCTGTTCCGGGGTTCTTGGGCCGTACCGTTGATCGGAAAGAGGAGAGCGATAAACCAGAGGAAAACTGCTATGTGGAGTTGTTTCTTCATTCGGACACATTCAGGCTGATGCATTCAGGACTGCGAGACGGAGGACTGTGTGCTCATACCCGCGTTACAAAAAATGGTGCCGAAGGGGGGACTCGAACCCCCATGGGTTGCCCCACACGCCCCTCAAACGTGCGTGTCTACCAATTCCACCACTTCGGCACTTGTGAAAATCTACTTCTTCAACGCCGGCTGCTTTGCCGAGACGTAGGTGAGC
>DAIDTZ010000051.1 GCA_027456925.1 Nitrospirota bacterium | reverse complement strand
CGACAGGAAGTTCAAACCCACGCGAAAACCCGAGTACCTCCAGTTCCTCCGGAACCGGATGCAGGACCGCATTACATTCCTATCGAACAAGCGCGACCTCGAACGGGACATGGACATTGCTTTCATCGACCCGCTTGTCGTGGCAAGGACAGTGATCGACAAGATCCTGAGCCCGATTTAAGTTCGTGTTTTGTTGCAGAGAAAGTATATAATGAGGCCGGGGCAATTACATGCTCCGGCCCTTTTCTTTTCAGGTGCTTAAGAAGAATTATCCGGATAGGATGGGTTATACTCGTCCTGCCGAGAGAGATGATCATGAAAAAATGTCCTTTCTGCGCTGAAAGCATTCAAGATGAGGCGATAAAGTGCAGGCATTGCGGCGAGTTCCTGGCTGCCTCCCTCCACCCGCGCGTCGCAGAAGAAAAGCTGCCATGGTATTTCCGGAAATCCTTTATTGTCCTGGCACTCTGCTCCGTGGGGCCGCTGGCGTTGCCCCTGATCTGGTGGCATCCACAAACGACGAGGGCATGGAAGATCGGGCTCACCATAGGGATCCTTGTTCTTAGCTGGATATTGTTCCGGTCCACGATGGAATCCATTCGTACAATTGAGGAATATTACAAGCTGCTTCAAGGATTATGAGATTATCTGGAGAGAGTGTGAACCTTTGCAGGTCGGGTAGAAGCAGTGTCAAACTTGACACAGCAATTTTTAATGATTTTTTCGAATGGCTGTGTTGGAAATATTGCGTTTCACTGCATTCTACCCAACCTACGACTGTAACGTGTCTACGCTTTCTGATTGTCGGAAAGAGAGAAATAGAATATGAAGACCACTAAATCTCAGGGGATAAGAAATTCAGTCCTGGTTCTGTTGATCCTTCTTGGTTGCGCGACGCTTGCAGATATATACATGAAGAATCGCGTTATCGCCGGGCTTGATTCTTATGGGGTTAGCCGGCGGATTGCTGAGACTCCCGTCTTCTCGTTTTTGCCCAGATGGTTTCTCAATAGAGAGGCAGTGCCGATCTCGCGAGAACGCAACGCCAGTGTATTGAAGAGTGTGTTTGAGGTGTTCGACCCATCTCTGAGATCCTTTCTGGCATCAGTGCCGATAATTTTGGATTCCTCGGCAAATACCGCGAAGGCGTATCAAGCAAAAGGCTACATTGGAGTCAGTCCGGACTGGGACAATACCGTCCGTCAATCGCAGTACAAGGCGCTTTATGAACAGCGGGGAATGAAGCCGGAGGATCCTGTATTCATGCCTCGCTTCAAGACGGACTTGTTGATACACGAATTCCTGCACCTACTCCAGGTCCACCAGGGAATTGACAGTCGTTTGTGTTACGAAGCGGTTGCACGCTGGTACAGAGACCCGCGGTATGGCATACCGTCTCCGAACGGCATAGTCCATGCTGACACGGCGAAAGACGGAAGACCTGATACACTCGCGACCAACAGGATGAAATATATTCTCTGGCAGGCGTTGTATAATTATCAAAGGTTAAGCGATGTGCCCCGGGATGAGAGCTGGAAAACCATGCAATACGGGGAAAGGTACCAATCGGCGGAAAAGGGAGTGGAGGAGTTCGCCTACATTGGGCAGGAAATACTCGCCAACGGAAGCAGTTCCGAGAACTACATAAAGACCGGTCAGTGGAGCGATGAGGACTGGAAGAGCAAAAAGATGAGGTTGCTGGAGGTCTCCCCGGAAATTATTGCGCTTTACAGAGGCATTTTCAATCCTGAATTGACGCAGCAGCAAATGCCGAACCCGGCGTTCGGGCGATAGCGGCAACGGTCACCTGCGTGCCGCGGCTCCGGCTTCCTCTCCCAGCCTATCCCTCCTTTTGCCCTCTTATCCATAACTAAACTGCAATTTTCTGCCTCAAGCCTTAGACCCGGCTGTGCTATGATTAAAGCGTGAATGTCACACTTCTCTCGGGAAAAAAGGAGGCCGCCATGAAGATCACGGTGAGCGTTATCAAGGCTGATATCGGTTCTGTGGGTGGACACATCGCACCGTCGCAGAAACTGCTCGACACAGTGAAAAGACACGTTGCTGAAAAAGGGAAGGGTCTCCTCATCGACAGCTATGTGAGCTATACCGGTGACGATATTGCGATCCTGATGACCCATACCAAAGGCGAAGGAAACGAGCAGGTCCATAAACTTGCCTGGGACGCTTTTGTGTCCGGGACCGCGGTCGCGAAGCAGCAAGGTCTGTACGGCGCGGGACAGGACCTTTTGAAGGACGCCTTCTCAGGCAACGTGCACGGCATGGGGCCTGCGGTCACTGAAATGGAGTTCGAGGAACGTCCAGGCGAACCCATTCTGTTTTTTGCAGCGGACAAAACAGACCCGGGTGCGTACAACTTTCCGTTGTACCTCGCTTTCGCAGATGCCATGAACACGCCGGGGTTGATGCTCTCCCCAAAGCTGGCAAAAGGCTTTAAATTCGTGATCATGGACGTGAACTATACCGAGGGCGACCGGGTCATTGAGCTGAACGCCCCCGAGGATATGTATGACATTGCAACGCTGCTCCGGGACCCCGAGCAATACGTCGTAGAATCCGTCTGGTCGCGGGCCGCGGGAACGCAGGCGGTTTCCGTGGCAACGTCGCGGCTTCACAACATCGCGGGAAAGTACACGGGCAAGGACGATCCGGTCATGCTTGTCCGGAGCCAGATGGATTTTCCGGCAACCGGAGAGGTCCTGCAGCCCTTTGCTGTCGGCCATTTCGTGGCCGGGTGCATGCGGGGCTCGCACAACATGCCGATCATGCCGGTGAAGCTCAACACCACGATCAGCTACTTCGACGGCCCGCCGGTCGTGAGCTGCGCCACGTTCTGCATTCGCGACGGGAAGTTGACCGAGGCCATAGATGCCTTTGATCATCCCTTCTGGGACAGGGTGCGCAACCACGTTGCCGACAAGGCCATGGATATGCGGAAGCAAGGCTTTTTCGGCGCAGCCATGCTGCCGATGAACGAGCTGGAATACACGGGCATCATGGAAAAACTCGCAGTGCTCGAAAAACGTTTTGCTGTGCGCGCGATGAGGAAGGCTGCATAGCTGCATAGTATTAGTGTGTATGTAACAGCGAAAAGACCTTCCAAATTGGAAGGTCTTTTTTATAGCGAAGTCTATCAATGTCATTCCGGCAAATCTTCCGCATTGCAGCAATACCAGCGACAAGTCAAAAGTAGTCCCGACACGCCCAGTCATCAGTCGTGATCTTCTTTTTACCATTGCGAACTTGGTAGTACACAAAAAAACCAAAAAAATCAGTAAATTAAACGCTGGCGCTCACGTTGACAGAGTGCTAATGCAGTGATATATTTTAATAGTTGAGAGGACCGATTAAAATAAAATCGGTATCTTGAGACTATTTATAAAAAACATCAGGCACATAGTGTAACGGCCTCCACCGAAGCATTGAGCCGGGTATCAGGCTCACCAACGATGTCCAGGAAGAGGGGTGAGAGCGTATGAATTGGTATCCGGCGTGGAGGCCGCGAAAAATGGAAGGAATGAAAGGAGGGAGTTATATGAAAAGCTTGACTCGTTGGGATCCCTTCAGGATGATGAAACACTGGGATCCGATTGATGAACTGCGGTCAATGCAGCATGAAATGGACAGGCTTTTCGATCGATTTGTTGGAGGCGAGGCTGCGGGCGAGCGGACCGGCCTCTGGATGCCTTCAGTGGAAAGCTATACCAAAGAGGGCCAGCTTATTTTCAAGGCTGAACTTCCTGGTATTGATCCGAAAGATCTCGATGTCAGCATCAATGACAACAGGGAGCTGGTTATTAAGGGGGAACGAAAGGCTGAAAAGAGCGCCAAGGAAGAGAACTATCTCTATCGAGAGATTTCCTATGGTCGCTTTGAACGGCACTTTGCGCTACCCGAAGGCGTCAAGACAGATAACTTGAAAGCTAAATTCACGAACGGGATACTTGAAATTGCTGTCCCGGCTCCGACAATTACTCAGGCGCGGAAAGTCGAGATTGAGACGGAGAAGGAAGAAAAAAAGCTGATCGAAGAAGCCAAAAAAGCAGCCTAAGTTTATTAAAGAACATGCTGTTCTTCTTCCTCCCTGGCGCATGTTGAAAGCGACGGGGTTTTGATTAACCATCCCGTGATCTTGTTTCTGGGATGGTTTTTTTATGCAGTGTTTTTCGTTGACCTGTATGCTATTGCCTTGAAATAATAAGAAAAACATGGGACAAAAGTATCAATAAATCATTATAAAATAACACCTTGACACATATGGACTCATATGTTAAATTATTAGCACTCTATCTTGGCGAGTGCTAATCATAGTACGCCTTGGTTGATCCGGGGTAGTGTGGCCGTATGGACTTGGATGACAGAAATAAAAAGGTTTTACAGGCTGTCATAGACAGCTATATCGCGAGCGGGTCCCCGATCGGTTCCACCGTGTTGGTAAAACGGTTCGATTTCGGCGTGAGTTCCGCAACGCTGCGGAACATCATGGCTGATCTGGAGGAAATGGGATATTTGACCCATCCCCACACCTCGGCGGGCAGGATACCCACGGACCTCGGGTATCGCTACTATATCGACAGCCTGATCAGCGTCGAGAACGACAGCGATGATATTGAAGAGCATTTGCAGCAGGCCCCGCAGCTCCACGGGGACGATCTCCAGGAGCTTATGGAGGAAGCGAGCCGGTTCCTTGCCACGTTGTCTCACTGCGCGGGCGTCATTGTGGCGCCGAGCGAATCGGAGGCCGCCTACCGGCACATCGAGTTTGTTCGTTTGCGGGGAAGACAGGTCCTGATCATCTTTGTGACATCCAACGGCATCGTTCAGAACAAGCTCATTGATATCGATGAGAGCATCCGGCAGCAGGACCTGAATGGATTCAGCGCCTATCTCGATGAAGAGCTCGAGCATCGGTCCCTGGCGGAGGTCCGTCAGCAACTGACCGAAAAGATGAAAGAAGAAAAGCTCGTTTTCATGCAGCTTATGAACGAGACGTACCGGGCCAGCCAGGATGTGCAGGAACGGGAGAACGAAAAAGTATATATCGGCGGCGCTTCCCAGATGCTCGAAAGCCCCGAGTTTGCGAACGTTGAGAAAATGCGGGCGCTGTTCAAGGCATTTGAGGACAAGTACAAGCTCTTGAAGCTCCTGGACCGGAGCGTGTCGGCCCAGGGGATCAAGGTTTTTATCGGCTCCGAAAACCCCTATTTCGAGATGCAGGGCTGCAGCATGGTGGTCGGCAACTACAACGCCGGCTCGAACGTCGTGGGCACGCTCGGCGTGATCGGACCCACGAGGATGCAGTATAAGCAGGTGATCCACGTCGTGGATTATACCGCGAAGCTTCTTACGAAGCTGCTGGGGGAACGATTTCAGAGAGGTTTGGATAGATGAGTGATGAGTTTGATGACATTGCTGAAGATGACGTTGAAGTGACTGCTCCCGCAAAAGAGGAATCCGCGGCCCTGTCTGCGGAGATCGAGAAGCTTACGCAGGCGCTTGAACAGAAGGCCAAAGAGGCCGCTGAGGCCCATGACAAGTACCTCCGGACGTCGGCTGATTTCGACAATTACCGCAAACGCATGCAGCGCGATCTCGCGGATTTCCGCAAATACTCGAATGAACAGATGGCGCGGGAACTCCTGAGCGTCGTCGATCATCTCTCGCTCGCGATCAAACATGCCGCGGAAGCGGGCGAGACCAGCGACGGACTGCGCCAGGGCGTGGAACTGGTGTACAAGCAGCTTCGCGATGTGCTTGAAAAATTCGGGATCACGTCCTTTGCCTCGCAGGGCGAGCCCTTTGATCCCGCAAAACATGAAGCCATCATGCAGGAGCCGACAGATGCGGTGCCGGAGAATATGGTGGTTCAGGTGTTTCAGGAAGGATACCTTTATCACGATAAAGTGCTGAGGCACGCACGAGTGAGCGTGTCCAGGAAACCGCAGGCCGGAGAACAAGAGGAATGAATTTGTGGACAGCGAATGGGCGAAGCGGAGAGTCGGCAGGGGAAAACAAGTTCCTGTTCCGGCTTCTCCTTGCCGCCGATTCATCGGATTTATACAGGAGATCCATTAAAGAAGATACATTAAGG
>DAIDTZ010000050.1 GCA_027456925.1 Nitrospirota bacterium | reverse complement strand
CCACCTGGCCATAGGACTTTACAGTGACGAACTTCCCGGCCTGCACCTGGGGCAGGTAGGGCGCGGTTGCCTGGGCAACCCGTCCTTCGCTTGCGTACAAAGCCTCCTTCGCTGCGCGGATGGCAGGATTGTTGGCAAGCGCCTTCTCGATGCAGTCGTGGAGCGTCAGCACCGGAGACGCATGAACAGCGCTCGCTGCAAAAATTGACAGGATGAATAAGATGACAGCATTGCGCATGAACTGGCGACCTTTTTTATGACCCGAGCAAACGAAGATGAACCCGGTTAACGCGCCCATTGGAGTGCAAATTCCATGACTGCGCCGGACAGGACCGGGATCAGCAGGTTGTCATTGAGTGAAACCGGAAGCAGCTCGATCCCGGCCGCGGCAAACGCGCCGATGATCATTATCCCCGTTGGCACCTTCAGCCCCACGACAGGCAGCAGAAGACCGACCAGAACCGATGCGGCAACAAAAGCTGCCGTCCCTTCCAGGCTCTTATTCCCTATTTTCGTCCTTCCGAAGCGCTCGCCGATCGTCGTGGCAGCCACGTCGCCGAATGCAAGAAAACATACGGCAGCAGAGGCCACGGGCGTCGCATACGTATAAAGCGACAAACCGATTCCGAGGAGGTAGGGCACGATGCCGGTTAGTTGTTGTTTTTCACTTGTGCGGATGACGCCGTTGAAATGCGTATAAATGAATTTGTTCACCGCGGGAATTTTCAGACGGCAAATCTCGAACAGAAGCGCCGCTCCGATGAGCGTGAGGTATATTGAGAATACTGCGTTCCTGTTGAAAATAAAATAGAGTGACAAAAGCCCCACGCCGCCCAAGAGATGAAACAATTTACGTCCAATGTGCTTCATGTGTCCTTTCGTACAGGTCCGGGCAAAAATTGAATTCGACCGCCTATCACTTTATAGATCACTTTTCTTTCCGGACATCGTTGGGGAGACTGCACACCGGGCTCATGGCGCACCGGTCGCACTCCAGCTGGATGGTGCTGTGGAGGATGTTGAATTTATCCGACAACACTTTCCTGATTTCATCGATGATGTTCCGGCAGCCGCTGACCAGCTGATCGTCGATCAGCACGTGAGCGCTCAGGGAATAAACTCCGGACGTAATGGCCCATATATGAATATGGTAGGCCTCCTGCACGCCTTTGACCTTGGCGATCTCCGCCGAGACCGTGTCGATGCTGATATGAGAGGGGACCGATTCCAGCAGGATGTTCACCGATTCTTTCACCAAAGACCAGGAACCATAGATGATGACCAGGGAGATCATGATGCTCAGAATGGGGTCGATCAAGTACCAGCCGGTATAGATGATGACGATGCCGCCGATCACCACGCCGACCGAGGCAAGGGCATCGCCGACAATATGCAGGTATGCCCCCCTGATGTTCAGGCTTGCATGGCTGTGTTTAAAAAGAAATAACGCTCCGACAATATTTGCGGCCAATCCGACAATTGCTACGACCAGCATCAGCTTTCCGTGGACCGGTTGCGGGTGGACCATCCGCACGTAAGCCTCGTACATTATATAGATTGAGATCAGGACGAGCACGATGCCGTTTATGAGCGCCGCAAGGATTTCGAGGCGGTAAAAACCGAAGGTTTTTCGCTCTGTCGCGGGCATGGTGGAAAATTTCATGGCGAGAAAGGAAAGGAACAGCGCAAGATTGTCCGTCAGCATGTGGCCCGCGTCGGAGAGCAGCGCCAGGCTGTTTGACAGCAGGCCGCCGACCAACTCGACGATCATCATAAGAACGGTGATCGACAGGGCAATCAAAAGATCCCGCTGACCGCCCCCCCGCGCCCGCAGCTGGTGGTATCCATGGTCATGATTGTCGTCGTCATGGCCATGGGCGTGATCGTGTGTTTCTGCATGGTTATGAGAAAATGACATGCCTTTATACTCCGTTCATGAACCCCGTGTCCAAAAGTGAAGATCCGCTACAGGTTCAATTGCCCCGATTTCCGCTGCGTAACCGTAATACGCGAGCAACCCCTTTTGCTCCTGTTCTCCGAAGCTGTAGCTGAACAGGTTCCAGTAATCAAATAGTACTTTTGCCGGCAGGTTAAACCGGGAAGTATTGGCTTCGGCAAGTTCCGCAAGATGCGCCAGCCCATACAATTTCGACTCCATAATAATATCATACATCCGTCCAAGATCGGTGTGAATATTTTTTCGGTCATTCACCTGCCAGAGCGCGAATACAAAGGGCAGTCCCGTAAATTCGTTCCACAGCTTGCCCAGGTCATAGCAATGGGGATAGCTCGATGCAGCGGCCCTCTGAATCGCCAGGTCTCCGATGGTAAGCATGGCATCCGCCTTGTCAGAAGGATCTTCGCGGCCCTGTTCATAGAGGATGTATCCGGGATGGACGCTGTGACGCAGTTCAAGAAGGATGCGGAGCAGTACCACCGACGTGGCCGACGCAGTCGTCAAGGCAACGACTTTCCTGTCCAACTCCTCTATTGGGACCTTGCTTTCCAGCAGGATGCTCATAACCCTGGTTTTTGACGTAATGGACAGGTCCGGCAGGAGAATATACCGGCCGGGATTCATGGCATACTCGATGGAGGACGACGGCGAAACATCGATGGTCCCCTCATAGAGCATGCGGTTTAGTTGCGTGGGGATGCCTTCCACCAGCTTGAAGGGCAAAACGGCTTTCCGCATAACGATCCCGGCGTGGGGTGGGAAACAGTTTGAGTAGATGATATGACCGAGTTTAAGCATGATGAGAGAGACCAGGAGGATATCCACGGATTAAGAGGAATAAATAATCATCAGTTGCGTTAAGCGTTACACCGTGGTTATCCTTGGTTCACCAATCCTTTCAGGTTTTTTCTTCTTTTTGAAAAAGTTCTCCAGGTCATCCACAAGCGAATACACGACCGGGATCACGACGAGGGTGAGCAGGGTCGAAGTGATCAGACCGCCGATCACGGCGATGGCCATCGGCGCCCTGGACTCCGCGCCTTCGCCGATCTTCAAGGCTGTGGGGAGCATGCCGAAAACCATGGCGGCAGTCGTCATGATGATCGGGCGGAGCCGCACCGGTCCGGCTTTCAACAGGGCCTCTTCGCGGGTCATCCCGCGCTTCCTGAGCGTGATGGTGTAGTCAATGAGGAGGATCGCGTTCTTGGTCACCAGGCCCATGAGCATGATCACGCCGATGAGACTGAATATCTGGACACGCTCGCCGGTGATCAGCAGGAGCCCCATTGCGCCGATGAGACTCACAGGCAGCGAGAACATAATCGTAAAAGGATGGACAAAGCTTTCGAACTGCGACGCCAGGATCATATAGACCATGATGACCGCGATCACGAGGGCAAAGGCGATGTTTTTGAACGCATCCAGCATGGCGTCGGCCATGCCTACATAGCGGGTGGAAACTTCGGGCGTCACGTATTTCTTGACGATGGCATTCAGCTCGTTCATTGCCTTTCCCATGGGCAACGTCTTGTCCGTGCCGGCGTACAGGGTCGCGGCCCGCTGACGGTTGTAGTGCATGATGACCGTCGGCCCTTCCCCGGTCTTTGCGGTCGATACGTCCTTCATCTGCACCAGTTCTCCGGTCGAAGAACGGACCCGGAGGGCGTCGATGTCGTCGGGATGGTTGCGTTCGGAGGGGATCAGCCGCGCCACAATATCGTAGCGCTCCCCTTCTTTTTCATCTTTATATTTGCCGACGATTTCTCCGCCGATCATCGTATTCACGGTGCCGCCGATGGACGCCGCGCTGACGCCCAGGTTCGCGGCCTTATCTCGGTCGATGCGGATGCGCACCTCCGGCTTGCCGGTTTCGATGGAGGTATCGGCGTCCACGACGCCGGGCAGTTTTGCAAAGTCGTTCTTGATGGCCAGGGTCCGCATGTTTAAATCGTCGAGGTCCCTTCCCTGGACCATGAGTTGGATGGGAACGGACCGCATGCCGCCACCTACCATGGCGATCATTTCGACCGAGGACTTGATGTCGGATTTGCCGGCCAGGAAGTCACGCACCTGCTTCATGGAATCCAGCTGCGCAATCTTTCGGTCCTTCCGTTCCTTTAAATTCACATAGATCCGGCTCTTATTCACATCCGGGGTAAGGTCTGATCCGGTCACGTAAAAGGTGCTTTGGACCTCCGGTCTTTCACGAAGCTCTTCGTCGATCTTGCGCATGACCCCGTCTGCACGGGGCAGCGAATAGTCTATCGGCGTTTCCAGCCTGACCATGTATCTGCCCTGGTCTTCGTTCGGCATGAACTCCTTGCCCAGGATTCCGAAGAAGACGAGACCGATGACGATGCTCGCCGCGGCGATGGTGATGACCGTCCAGCGGTGTTTGAGCGCCCACGCTAGGAGCGGCTTGTATACGTCGTACATCTTGTCAAAGCCCCGTTCCAGGAACAGGTAGGCCTTTCCGTGCTTCTTGGTATGGCTCAGGAAACGCGAGGTGAGCATGGGCGTAAGCGTCAGTGATACAAAGAGCGAGATGAGCACCGCGACGGTGACGGTAATGCCGAATTCGAAGAAGAACTTGCCCACGATCCCCTTCATGAACGCCACGGGCACGAATACGGCCACGATAGACAAGGTCGTTGCCATGACCGCCAGGCCGATCTCCGACGAGCCTTCCAGGGACGCCTGTATCGGTGGTTCCCCTTCTTCCATCCTGCGATAGATGTTTTCAAGCACCACGATGGAGTCGTCGATCAGGATGCCGATGGAGAGCGACAGCCCCAGCATGGTCATGATGTTCAGGGTGAATCCGAAAGCCTGGATGAAGGCAAAGGTCGCGATCACCGAGGTCGGCAGGGCCACGGCGCTGATCAGCGTGCTCCGCACGCTCCGGAGAAAAACGAAAATGATGAGTACCGCAAGCACGGCGCCGAGCCAGAGAGATATCTGCACGTCCTCGATCGAGCGCCGGATGAACTTGGACTGGTCGAAGGTAATGTCGAGGTGCATGCCCCGGGGCGGTTTGACGGCCGCCACGGCGGCCTTGACGCGCTCGGCCACGGCAACGGTGTTTTCGCCTGACTGACGCTTGACCGACAGGCCGACGGCCGTCTTCCCGTCGAACCGGGTGATCGACCGCTCGTCTTCGAGTCCGTCCTCGGCAAACCCGATATCCTTGAGCTTGATCAGCCGGCCGTGGCGGTACGCAATGACCAGGTCGTTGAATGCCTCGGGCGTTTCGTATTCTCCCTTGGTCTTGACGATATACTCCGTCCGGATATTTTCGACCCGTCCGCCAGGGACCTCGCGGTGTTCCCGTCCCAAGGCCTGCTTGATGTCGTCGGCGGTCAGGGCCGCCGCATCCATCTTTTTTCGGTCGATCCAGATGCGAACCTGGCGGGTCCTGCCGCCGCTCATGGTCACCGAGCCTACGCCCGGGATTGTTTCTATGTTCCGCTTCAGTATTTTATCGGCGTAGTGCGTCAGGTCTTTGATGGAGCGGTCTCCCCAGACCGCGATCCAGACGATCGGCTGGTCCTCGGGGCTGATCTTCTCGATCACCGGCGGGTCGGAGTCCTTCGGCAGCTGGTTTCTGACCGCGGCGACCTTGTCGCGCACGTCCTGGGCCGCCTGTTCGACGTTCCGTTCAAGCTGAAACTCCACCGTTACGATGGAATACTCTTCCATGCTCTGGGACGTGATGGACTTGACTCCGTTGATCGTATTCACGGCCTCTTCGATGGTGTTCGTGACGTCCGCTTCCATGATCTCCGGCGACGCGCCTACGAGTTTCGTGGTGATATTGACGACGGGAAAATCGACTTTGGGAAAGAGATCGAGGGCCAGCCGCGGAAAAGACACAACACCGAAAACGATAAGGGCGAGACCTACCATGGTGATGAATACAGGCCGCTTAATGGCTATTTCAGAAAGACGCATGTTTAAACCTCACAGGAATCGAAAAAAACAAACTGCTTGTCATCTGCTTGATGCTGAGCATCACCTGACGGCACCTAAATATTTTTTCATGATTCTTTCCCGAGCACCCCGATACTTTTCTGAAGCCGCAAGATCGCAATCTCACGGTCATAGGTTGCGTTCATCAGCTCCCGCTCCGCCATCGTCAGGGCCTGCTCCGCATCGATAAGCGACAGACTCGCAAGAAGCCCTTCAGAAAACAGATCTTCCACGGCCTCATAATTGCCCTTTGCATAAGCCATCTCGAGCTTTGCCGTATCCAGAACCGATGAAACGGTTTGCAGGTTTACGTAAGCCTCCTCAACTTCGGATTCGATTGACTTGCGCAGGAATTCGCTGGACAGTTCCGCCTGCCTGACCTTGGATCTTGCTTCAGACACCTCCGCCCGCATCAGCCCGCCCTCGAAAATAGGCACGGTGAGCCGCAGGCCGGCGTAATACGTCGTAGCATCCGTAAACATAGCAGGCTGGGATTCCTGGTACTGGGCGCCTGCCAGGGCGGAGATCTGGGGATAATGTCCGCCTCGCACGATGGTGACGTTCTCTTCGGCGATGTTTTTATCGATTCGAGAAGCAGCGTAATCGTCGCGATTTTTAAGGGCGACTTTCTCCAGGTCCTCGATGCTTTCTGTTTCCTGAGCCAGCTGCTGCGGCTCGGCCAGGTGGATGTCTTTAGGAAGTTTGGTCAACAGACTGAGTTTTTCATGGGCGATCTTGAGCCCATCCTGGGCGCGCACCAGGGCGATCCGCGCCTGGCTCACCAGCGAATTGGCGCGAAGCAGCGCCGATTGGTTGGCCTTGGTTTTGCGGGTTGCGGCTTCACGCTCCGTAGTCTCTTTATGATGCTCCATTCGTTCCAGAGATCGTTTGTTGATGTCTACGGACTTCTGAGCCTTGAGCACGCCGTAGTAGGCTTCTGCGACGTCCAGCATCATATCCTGTTTGGTGAGCGACAGTCCGCTCGAACTTGCATCCCGCATTTTTTCTGCGGTATGGAGCCCAGCGAGAGTTCGGCCGCCGGTATAAAGCGGCTGGGTCAGCACCAACTGGGCCTGATACTGGTCACGGGGCTGAAATAAAAACGCGCCCCCTCCGGGAGGCAGCGTTTCGTTGAAGCGGGTATACGCCCCCTGGGCGGTCAGGCGCGGATAAAGATAGGTCCTTGCCTGGTCCACGCGGGAATCGGACTGGATCACCTCCTCCTCGGCGATTTTGACGATCTCGTTGGCGCTGAGGGCGGCCCGATAGGCATCGTCGATCGTGTAAATTTTGTCACCGCCCTCGGCCGGAGCGACCCAAGCCATAAAGACAAGGACTAGGATGATTGCTCGCGATAAATTCATTCCGGAAAATCCTTTTTTGTATAGATCGTGTTCAATTCAGGTCTACTTAGCAAGACCGTTGAAAAAAAGCTCGGCAACAAAGGCTCCGAATTTTTTCGGGGACAGGTCCACGCGTTTCCCGTGTATGTGCTCAGCCATGGGCTGTAGGATAAAATTATGGATAATGACGCCGATTAATTACGCGACAGCAAGCGACGGATCGAATTTCTTCAGTTCGCCGTTCTTCATCCCCTGCTTAAAAATCCTGACAAGTCGGGCATAATTGTCCGCAAAATAGCTCTCGCAGATCCAGGTGATATTTCCGCCGCTGCCGGCAAATTCCATGGCCATGATCCGGCGAAGGTCCTCATTGCCCTTCTGGAAGCGAATGTA
>DAIDTZ010000049.1 GCA_027456925.1 Nitrospirota bacterium | reverse complement strand
GTACTGATCGAGCTGTTGGCCGATCTTCTCGTTCGTCAGCAGGGCCGTGATCTCTTTCTGGACCTCCGGGAAACGCTTTCCCCGGAACTGCGCCGGGTGTGCGTCGAAATAGCTTTGTGCGTCGTCGCGGCTGACGCGGATGAAAAGGCCCACCTTCTTTTCCACGAACCGGGCGACGAGCAGCCGTTCGCCCAGCATGCGGGCAAGCTCCCCCTCGGTCATGTCCTGGGCTTTCAAAAAATCCATGAACGCGGCCTCGGAGGGAAACCGAGCTTTTACTTTATCAACTTCTGCGCTGATCTCTTGCCCGGAAATCTCGACAAAGCGGAGCCTCCGTGCCTCCTGGACGAGCAGTTTTCTCGTGATCAGACCGTTCAGGGTCTCCGTCTCCAGGGCCCGCTGGTCCTCTTTCCCGGCGCTTCCGAGCTGCCTGTTTAACGCGATTGTCTGGGCGAGTTCGCTGGACGTTATGACCTCGTTATTGACGGCCGCAACGATGTGGTCAACAAGCTCCGCCCGCGCTTCCCAAGGGAAGGAGAAGACGCAGACGGCGAGGGCGAGTGCAAAGAGGGAGCGACGAACGCGGATCAGGCGCGTCGTATGACAGGCGGCTGCCTTCATGCTTGCGAGATGCATAGAATTCCTTTTGTGTCTTTCCCGGTTCATTCCT
The DNA here is from genome assembly GCA_027456925.1 of Nitrospirota bacterium. Lineage (GTDB taxonomy): Bacteria > Nitrospirota > UBA9217 > UBA9217 > UBA9217 > JAJYKN01. Next base: position 10,286 of record DAIDTZ010000049.1, on the reverse strand, counting down.
GCTTCAAGTCCGTCATGGTGACGCCCTTTACGTATTCCACGACTTTGTCCCGTTTGATCGCCTGCAGTTTCTGGACGATCTCGGCGATCCGGAGCGAGTTGTTCAGGACCGATTCCAGGCGCTTCTTGAGATCGGGGTCCTGCTCGCCGTACCGCTCGATGAGCAATTCAACGTTGCCGATAACCGTCGTGAGCGGGTTGTTGATCTCATGCCGCACGGTGATCACCACCTCCCCGATGGCGCCGAGCCGCTCCGCCTGCAGGAGCTTTTCCCGCATCAGCTTCCGCTCCGTGATGTCCCGCGCCGAAACCTGAAACCCCGTATGCACCTGGTTCGTGAAGAGCTTTCGCGCGCTCATCTCGATGAAAGCACGGCTGCCGTCCCGCTTGACCACTTCAAACTCCATCACCCTGCGCGCGGTCAGGTTCCTGCCGTCGAGCATTTTATTTACGGTTTCGGCGCCTTCCGTCGTGAGGAAGTTCAGAACGCTGGCGCCCACGAGATCGCTCCTGGTATATCCGCTGAACTTCTCCGCCGCCTTGTTCGCCGTCGTGAGCATGCCCGCTGAATCCATGGTAAAGAGAATGTCGCGGGAGTTTTCGAAGAGATCCCAGAATTTTTCGCTTGATTCCTTGACCTCGGCGTAGAACTTCAGGTTTTCGACGGCCAGGCCGAGCTGCGCGCCGATAGTGTCCAGCATCTGGAGGTCCGAAGGCTTGAGGGTAAAATGCTTCTGCGGGTACAGAAAAATGACACCCAGGACGATGCCGCGCGATTTGATGGGAATGATGATGTGCGCGTGATCGACGGAACCCAGGCAGCGCGTATGGCGCGGGTCGCTGCAACTTTTTTCCGAGTAGAGGATTTCGCCGGTCTGGGCGCTCAACCCGCACAGGCACTCACCGACCCTGATCGTCGCTTCATTTCGGACGAACTCCGGCGGCAGCCCGCGGGACGCCATCAGCCGCAGCACTTCACCGTCCGGGTCGGTAAGGAAAATGCCGCCCTTTGGATCGAGCGCAGCAAGGCTGTCCAGGATCTGGCCCAGAGACTTGTCGAGCATGTCCCCGAGGTTGCCCGACTGGCTCAAGGTGAGCGCGACAGAGTCGATGGCGGCCAGCTCATTCGTGCGATCGAGCAGCTTTTTCTCAAGTTCGGAGTAGGAATGCCTGAGCTGCCGGGCCATCTCGTTGAAGCGCTCCGCCAGCTGGCCGATATCGCTCGATTTCTGCAATTGCATCTGGTAGTCGAGATTGCCCTGGCTGATCTGGGTGGCGCCTTTCCACAGATCGTTCAGGGGGACAGCCACCTTGCGGTGTATGAGAATGCCGAGGCCCAGGAGAAATCCGACGGACAGCAGCAAAATCATGATGACGAGCAGCATGACCCGGTGTCTGAGGAACCGGAGGTAATCGGCAAGCCCGCTCATTTGACGGCTGTGTTCGTCTTTGGCGTAGATATCTATGTCCTTGTGCGCCCGATCGAGCACCCCGTCTGCATCGAGGATCATGGCATGTGCGCGCAAACGGTCCCGGTCAACAGGGTCCTTCAGGCTGAAGATACCCTCCGCTTTTTCCCGGAGCACGGCAAGGTCTGCGCGCAGGGATTCGACGAGCTGCCGGTTTCCCGGCGTGAGATCGAGCTGTTCGAACCCGACGACCATCGATTGGGCGACATCGCGGGACTTGGCATAGGCTTCCCGATACCTTGTCCCCGGGCTCGTGACGTAGTGGTGAAGATTCTTCACCATGCTGTCCAGGTACTGCGCCAGGAGGTCGATCCGGCGCATGTCTTCGGATGCCTGCTCCATCTTGTTGGTGATGGAAGAAAAGCCCGTCATCACGTTTCGCAGAGAGAAAACAACAACGGCGGTAATCAGCAGCAAGCCGATGAGCGCGAGAACGATGAATCTTTTATGGATGTTCATGGTTTTGCAGGCCCTTGCCGCGGGCAGGAATGGCGCCCCGCTGCCTATGCCGGAATAATACCACGTTCGGCGGAGAGAGTATAGAGGACAACGCGCAAAGTTCAGCGTTCAAAGTTCAAAATGCTTAAACCTAAAAACGGCATTTGACACGGATCAAATCTGATGAGAGTCGGATAACGGCGGATTTTTCTTCAAATAGTGGTTCACCCAGGAGGTGATTGACTTGCTTTCGAATGTATCCGCTTTTATCATATGTTAATCCGCTTCTTCTGTGTCTAAGTGCTTTTTCCATGTTAAAACGTATTCCCGATGTTGAAATGAAGTTCCCCGGGGCTTTCACCGGGCCGGCGCCGGATCTTCAGGCCATAGTCGATCCGCAAGGGACCAATGGGAGTGCCGTACCGGATGCCGACGCCGTAGGAGGCCCGGAGGTCGCTCACGTTGAGCTCCTGGTTCGGCCAGACGTTTCCCGCATCAGTGAAGAGCACGAAACCGAGGCCTTCCCCGGGGTTCAGGCGCAGTTCAATATTGAAAATCGCCATGCTCGAACCTCCCTGCGGGATCCGGTTCCCGTTCGCGTCCAGGGCGCTGGGGCCGATACCGTCCTGGGTAAATCCGCGCACCGTCGTACTGCCGCCCACGTAAAAGCGCTCGTGGAGCGGCACCTGCGGCGTGTTGCTGAACGGCCAGGCCGCGCCGGCGCGCGCCGAAAGAGCGAGAACGGAGGTGTCGACGGGCACAAACCAGCTGGCCTGCGTCGTCAATTTGCTGAAGGCCGCCTGCGACCACAGTTGCCGGAGCGCTTCCTTCAGCGTGACGCCGTAGAGCGCGCCCCGGTGGGGATTGAACACATCGTCACGGAGGTCCAGGAGGAGGGCGGGGCTTATGCTGCTCACGAGCACCCGGCCGCTGTCTTCGGGCGTGAGCTCCGCGGCGGCCAGCACGTTATAATTGACGACGTTCTCGAACTGGTAGGTAAGCGAGGGTTTCAGGTTGCCGTAGGTTTTTTCGACGCCGAAGGAGGCGGAGGTCTTGCGCGTTTGATAATACAGTTCGCGCGTGTCGGAGTTCAGCATCTCGGAATCGGACCAGACGAGGCTGAATTTGCCGTCCATCTCCCGGTTGAACAACCAGGGCTCTTTATAATTGAAAATCGCCCGCTTCAGGATTTTGCTCTCCTCGAACCGCACGCTCGTGTACCGGGCGGTCCCCCAGAGGTTCCGGTGGGAGAGTTCCACGTAGCCCCGGGCCCGGTCCAGGTCGCCGTAGCCTACGCCGAACTCCATGGCACCGGCCGGCCGCTCGTCCACGGTCAGGAGCATGTCCTTGACGTATTCCTTCTCTCCGGGGTGGACGGGCTCGAACTTGACCAGACCGATGTAGCCAAGGTGGTAGATCCGCTGCTGGCTCGCGAGGATGGCGCTGTAATCGTAGGTATCGCCGGGTTTCACGAGCAGTTCGCGCATGATGACGGAGTCGCGCGTGTGCTCGTTCCCGCGAAGAATGATCCTGCCGATCGTAACGGGACGGTCCTCGGTGATGCGGTAACGGACGTCGATCGCGCCGTCCTTCGGGGTCTTCTCGGCGTCCACCCGCGCGTAGAGATACCCCTTATTCGAATAGGCGGACAGAATGCGGTATTTATCATCGTCGAGCAGGCGATCGCTGAAGGGCGCGCCGGGTTTTAATTTCAGCTTGTTCATGAGCTCTGCCGGCGAAAAGACGGTGTTGCCCTCGAAGGTCACGTCACCGGTTTTGGTCCGGGGCCCCTCGGCGATCTCGATTACGATATCCGCCCTGCGCCCGTCCGCGCTTCGGGTCACCGTTTGCTTGACTGACGCATCGAGGTAGCCTGCTTCGAGATACCGGTCGCGGAGATTGTCTACGTCATTGTTCAGAAGGTCTTCGCGGAACGGGAAGGACCGATACCAAGGGAAAAACCAGGACCACGACCAGCCCGGTTCCCGGAGGGCCATCTGGCTCTTGATATCTTTGGCTGTGAAAGCCGTATTTCCCCGGATGACGACGCTCCCGACCGTGACGCGCCGTCCTTCGGTGATATTGAACTGCAGATTGAGCAGGCCGGGTTCCGCGGTTTTCTTCACCTCCACGGCAACATCGGGGTAGCCTTGTTCCTTGTAGGCAGTTCTTATTTTGTCGGCGCTGCTGTCGATCACATCGTTCGAAACGGAGTGCTCGGACCAGATGAGGAGGAACTGCTTCAGCTTCTTCGCGCTGAATTCCCTGTTTCCCGAGAATCGTACGTTCACGCGCGGTCCCTCTGAACCGGCTATGCGGACAAAAGCCTCATGGCCCCGCAAACTCATGTCCACCGGCCCCGGTTCGGCCGCGGGATAACCGGCGTCGGCGTACTTTTTCCGGATTGCCTTCAGGTCCTTGTCGAGCAGCAGGTCGCGCCTCAGCCGGCTGCCCACGCGGCTTTGCATCACGGAAAGCAGGTCCTGGTTCCGGAAGACCGTATTGCCGGTAAAGGAGATTTCCTTGATGAGCGTGGGCTCGCCTTCCCGGACGTCGATGTGCAGGGCCACGTCGTGGGGAGTCTCGAGCGGTTCGGTCCGAAAGGTCACGGTCGTATCGTAGAACCCTTCGGACTGGTAGAGCGCGAGGAGGTCCTGCCGGAGGGAAGGAAGTTTCTCCTCATGCAGTTCCCTGCCTTCCATGCGGGGAAGGGCCGCTTTGATCGCATCGCTTGAAACCGTGAAATTTCCGGTGATCACGATCTTCCGGAGCACGGTGATCGGCACGAGGATGTAGGTCAGCCGCACTCCCCCGTTGTCGGGAAAGGCCTCGACGCGGATGTCCTTATACGTCCCCTTGAGATAGAGCAGCGAAATGCCGGTGCGGATCGCCGCGCCCGAGAAGACGTCGCCGGGTTTCAGGCCGATCAACTGCATGATCTGATCGGGCTTTTGCACGGGACGGCCCTGGTCATCCTGCACGTCGATCCGGGTTATGGCCAGGCCGGAGAAGGAGGGAGGCGCTGCAAAAGCAGGGGCAAGGAGCATGAGGACCAGGAGCCCCCCTGGCAGCCAAAACAAAGATTTCATGAAGAATTTTTAGCACATCAAGGAATGAATGTAAAGGAAAGAAACCCGGCGGAGCCGCATGTTGTTTTCCGGGGAAGGTTCAGGCCGGCGTACCTGAAGGAAGGCGCCTCCGGCCCGTGATTACGCATGGACGAGGTCGAGCTTGTCCAGGAGCAAGTGCAGATCCCGCGGCGCAAAGGGCTTTTTAATGCACCCTTGCGCGCCGAGCCGAAGACCTTTCCCCGCATCGCTTTCCATGCCCGGAGTGCTTACAAGGATGATCGGAATGAGGCTGTATTGTTCCTGTTCTTTGACGGCCCTGATGAAGTCAAGGCCGGTCATGAGCGGCATGTTGATGTCGAGAAGAATGAGGTCGACATCGGGGTGCTTCGCAAGCAGGTCCAGCCCGTCCTGTCCGTTCAGCGCGCTGATGATCTCGCATTGGTAGCGGATCAGCATCATTTTATAGATCAAATGAAGTTCGGGCAGGTCGTCGATAATAAGAATTTTTTTCAATGCATTCATGGATCACCCTTGACGACCGGCAAAAGCGTTTCCGCAGAACGGGGAAATACGTTCCCGCGGGAATCCCCGATCCGGAGTCCCTTATTGCCGGAGCGGGAGCCCCTTCCGGTCCTGTTCTTCCTCCAGGAATTCGTGCGTATACAGGATGCGATTCTGCAGGGACCGGCCGCAGTCGAGAATGTGCAAAACGAATTCCCGCTGTTTCTCGCTGAGCTCGCCTTTCAGGTCATTCAGCAGAATTGCCGAACAACCGGTGATGACGTTGAGCGGCGTCGTGAGCTCCCTCTTCAGGGTCGAAACGAACTCGGCCTTGGCCCGTCTTCCTGCCTTGACGGTTTCCCTGGCCTGCTCCAGTTCGGCGGTCAGTTCCCGGACCTGTTCTTCGAGACGTTCCCGGACGCGCCGGATCCCGGCTGCTGATTCCTGTTTTTCAACGGCATGCCGCATGTGCAGAAAGAGCTGATCGGGCTCATAGGGCTTCAGAATGTACGCGTAGGCCCATTGTTCCGTCGCTTTAATGGCAAGGTTGAGCGTCGAGTAAGCGGTAAGGAGAATGACCTCCGAAAAAGGGAAAACGCTCCGGACCCTGTCCAGGGCCTCAGGCTCCGACAGGTCCGGATGGCCGAGGTCGACCAGCACAACGTCGAACGGACCTTCCTCCGCCTCCCGGGCAAGTTTCTCGTCGTGCCACCCCCGTACGGCGCGCGTTTCGTAGCCCCGCGTCTTCAAGATCCCGGCGAGGGCGTCTCCCATGCAGGCATCATCGTTGAAAATGAGTATTCTGGGCTTGTGCATCGTCTCCTCATCATGAGCGCGCCTCCATCGATATGCGGGCGCGACAGGCATTCCTTTCCGGAAATTGACCTCATTTTACCAAGAGGAGGATTTGCTGTCTATCCGTAGATTTACGGAGGGGGCAAAAAACAGGAAAAGAGGGGATTTTCGTCCGGCGACGGACTGTTTTGGCGGGCCAGCGCGTTATGGAGGAACGACGGCGCTAGCGGAGAAGGCCGAGCCGGCCGGCACAGCGGAACAGATCGGCCTTGTTGTGCGCGTTCAGCTTCTCCATGAGATTTTCGCGGTGGGTTTCCACGGTGCGGCGGCTGATCGCCAAACGTTCGGCGATTTGCGTGCTGCTGAGCCCCTGGAGCGTCATCGTAAAAATCTCACGCTCGCGCTCCGTGAGGGCCTTATAGCGCTCGTCGTCCGGCTCCGGCATGGGCGCATTTTTCAAAGTGCGCTTGGCGCCGGGATTGCCGGTCCGCTGCGCACTCGTTTCGGCCGCCCGTTTCAAAGTCGCTCTGAGCTGGCTTAACTTCGGCGGCTTGACGGTAAAATCGTACGCTCCGGTTTTCATGGCCTCTACCGCCGTGGGGATGTCCCCGTACGCGGTCATGATGACGATCGGAACGCTGCTGTCGAGGTCTTTCAATTTACGCATGGTTTCGATGCCGTCCAGAGAAGGCATCCTGAGATCGAGCAGCACGACATCGGGTTTGTCATCCTTGAAATAATCCAGGGCACTGTATCCATCGCTTGCTTCCTGGATGATGAAGCCGTCCTCCGCAGAGAGTCCCGCTTTGAGGCCGTCTCTCGTCAGGGCGTCATCGTCGACGATCAGGAGCTTGATCGGTTCTTCCCTGCTGCTCATAGTTCAATTCTCCTCTTCGACATTTCAAAAATTGATATCAGCTGTCCAGAACTTCACGGACTTTTTGCAACAGCTGCCTCGGCGAAACAGGCTTTATCAGAAAATGCAGGTTGGCGTCATCATGCCCGCCCAGATCATACCTGTCCGCGGGATATCCGGTGATGAAGACCGCTTTCAGATCAGGCCGGGATTTCTTTGCCTCGACATAGACCTGCACCCCGTTTTTCAGCGGCATGACCATGTCGAGGAGCAGGAGATTTACGGCATCCCCCTGCTCGTAAAATTTCCTTAAGGCCTCCTCGCCGTCGGCCGCCTTGACGATACTGTAGCCGAAATCGCCCAGGACGGAGCCCACGAACTCCCGCTCCTCTTCGCTGTCCTCGGCAATCAAAATAGTCTCTCCGCCTTTGGCGCGGGGGGGCTTGTCTTCCGACGAGACAAGGGGCATCGCAACGTCCTGCAGGGGGAGATAGACCGTGAAGGTCGTTCCCTGCAGCGGCTCGGAGGCCACGTCGATATGCCCGTTGTGCTGCTTCACGATCCCGTAGACGAGCGACAGGCCGAGGCCGGTCCCTTTGCCCTGCTCCTTGGTCGTGAAAAAAGGTTCGAATATTTTCTGCTGGGTTGCCGCATCCATGCCCACGCCCGTGTCCGCTACGGAGAGCGCGGCATATTCACCGGGCTTGCACGGGCAGGGGGCGCCGGGGCCTTCCTCCGTAAAATGGACCTTGTCCGTTTTTATGACGATGCGGCCCCCGTCGGGCATGGCGTCCCCTGCATTCGAGACAAAATTCATCAACATCAGTTCTATCTGTCCCCGGTCCGCATTGATGACCATCGGATCGTCCCGCAAATGCGTTGCCAGTTCGATGTTGTCGCTGATCAGCCTGGTCAGGATGTCCGTATGACCCCTGACGATTTCGTTGAGATCGACGGGCCTCGGGTTCAGCAGCTGTTTCCTGCTGAAAATAAGGAGGCTTCTGATGAGGCTCGCGGCCTTTTCCCCGGCAACGATGATGTTTTCGGCATAGACGCCCAGAGGGTCCTCTGTTTTCGCAAGCTTTATCTGCAGATGATAGGCATAGCTTACGATGGCGGTAAGGATGTTGTTGAAGTCGTGGGCCACGCCCCCGGTAAGCCTGCCGACGGCCTCCATTTTCTGGGCATGGCGCAGCTGTTCTTCCAGGCTTCGTTCCGTGGTCACGTCCCGGAGCATCCCGCGGTAGGCCGTGATGACGCCTGCCTGGTCACGTACGGCCGTTGCCGTAATGGCGACACTGCGCAATTCCCCGTTTTTGGTGTTCAATTTCACCTCAAAGTTCTTGACGGACCCGCTGTGCTCCATGATGCGCTTAAAAACCTCCCGGTCTTCGGGATGCGCATAGAGGTCCTGTTGAATATTCAGGGCCAGCAGCTCCTCCCTGTCCGCGCACCCGAAAAATTCGACTCCCGCGCGGTTCATATCGAGGAGCGCCCCTTCGGGAGTGGAGATGAAAACCGGATTGATGGCCTCCTCGAACAACTCCCGGTATTTCTTTTCTGATTCACGGAGCGCATGTTCCGCGCCCGCGCGTTCCTCCACCATGGCATTGAACGCCGTTGACAGTTTGCCGATTTCATCCATGGTGGCGACGGGAATGGGCGCGATATCGCCGCCCCTGCCGAGCGCCTTTACGCTCTTCGTAAGCGTTGCGAGGGGCCGCGTAATTTTCCTTACGCTCAGGTACACGACAACGACGCTCGCGCTGATGAACATCAGGGCCACGATCCCATTTCGAACCAGGATGCTCAGAATTTCCCTGTTCAGCGGCTTTTTATCCAGTGCGATCGTGACGTAGCCGATCGTCTTCGTCGGCGCGGCAGCGTCCTTATCGCTGAAATAAAGCGTTTCCGCCCCGCTCAGGCTCAGCGTGAGAAGGACCGGCCTGGTGAATTCCAGCGTGCTCTCCGTTTCACGCACGGGGGGCGTGCCCGGCCCGCTGCCAAGCGAACCTGCTGTTCCGGCCGGCGCTTTGTCCACTACGTACAACGGCTTGAAATCGGCATTATATATCCCGACGAAGACGACGTCCGGTTCATTCACCATGCCCGCTGCCGCGTCCTTCAGCGCGTCCCTGCTTTCCGCGTAGACCCCGATCCGGGAACTGAAGGAAAGCATTCCCGCGAGGATATCTCCCTTGCCCATCAGTTCCTGCCGCGCCTTGCTCCGCTCGTGGAGTATTGCGGAAACCGTCATTGCGGTGAGCACGACAACGATGATGATAATAAAAGCGCTGAGGAGCTTGAATCCCAGACTCGTGCGAGAGAAAGAGCTCATTTGCTACTCCCCGGTTTCGTCGGTCTTATTGATGTCATTGCCGATCCTTACGCCGATTTTTGCGGCAACTTTCCTGTTCACGCTCAGGTGAGGTTTTTCCGCATAGACCCGCAAAGGGCCTTTCCTGCCCTGCGATAAAAGCCGGGCGATGTTTCCCGCCTGGACGCCGAGATCATAGGGGTTGATGCTGAGCGCGGCCACGGCTCCCCGGTCGACGAGCTGTTTCGAAAAAGAGAACACGGGCACTTTGTTCTGAAAAGAAAACAGCATCAGGTACTCAACTGATTCGGAATTGAGGAGGGTGGAATCGGGCAGCATCCACAAAACATCGATCTTGCCCCGGAGCTGCGCCAAAAGCGCAGGCGCTTCCTGGGGATCGCGAATGGTCTTCACCACCAGCGTAATCCCCCTGGCCCGGGCAGCGGCCGCGGCTTCCCGGACAAAGGGGCCGGTGTGTTCCGGGTTGGAGAGCACGCCGATCCTCCTGACGCCGGGAAAGAGTTTCGTCATGGCGCTGAGGTAGGTTTCGGGGGAAATGTCCATGCTGACGCCGGACACGTTATCTCCCAGCGCACCGGCCGTCTCCGACGGCATCACCAGGGTGTAAATGATCGGGAAGTTTTTAATCGCTTCCGTTTTTCTGAAGGCCTCCGTGCCCACGACGAAAAAAGCGTCAGGATGAGCTTTGACGGCCTTTTCCAGCCCGTCGTCTTCGTCGGACAGATCTATTTCGTTCGTGCTGCAGCCGCATGAGCTGGTGAAGCCCTGGATGGCGTCCTGGTACGCTTTTATATCGGTGTCTTTCACGATGGTTACTTC
>DAIDTZ010000048.1 GCA_027456925.1 Nitrospirota bacterium | reverse complement strand
AGATCATGCTGTCTGCGCCCGCAGGCGGTAACCCCTTCATGCTTAAGACCCCGGCCATCTTTTCATGAGCGATCTGGTACGCCGGATTGAAAGGCGACAAATGTTCCGCCAAACGGCTCTGGTGGAATTGCGCCCTGCGCGAGAGGATCGTTGTTGTCATGGCAATGCCCACGCTTCCGCCCAGGTTCCGCAGCAGGTTGTACACCGAAGTCGCTTCCGTCATCCGTTCTTTCGGGATATGCGAGAGCGTCAGCGTGGTGAGGGGGATGAATGTCATGCCCATGCCGAATCCCAGCGCCACCCGCGGCCAGACAAAGGACCAGAAGTCCGTGGTCAGGTTGAACTTGGACATCATATACGTGCTTAAGGCGCAGACCGACAGGCCGAAGATGAGAAACCGCTTGGGGTTCACCTTGCCGATGAACTTCCCTACGATCGGCATGGCAAAGATCGTGGCAACACCTCCGGGGCCGAGCACGAGACCGGCGTAAAACGACGTGTAGCCCATGATCATCTGCAAATAGATCGGCAGCAGCACGATGCTGCCGAAGAGGTTCAGAAACACGAAGAACATCACCGTGGAGCCGCTCGTGAACGTTCGGTCCTTGAACAGCTTCAGGTTGACGATGGGGGTCTCTGAATAATACTCATTGATTACCAGGAGCGTGAGGGATACTGCCGCGATAATGCCGAAGGTCACGATCAAGTTGGACGAGAACCAGTCATCGCTCTCGCCCTTGTCGAGCATGAACTGGAGCGCTCCCAAGCCCACGGACAGGAACAGCAGGCCCCAGTAGTCGATCTTCATCTTCTGGCGCTGCATGTACGGCGGGTCCTGGATTACGATGACGTTCATGATGATCGCGATGATGCCGATGGGGATATTAATGTAGAAGATCCAGCGCCAGGACAGGGTATCTGTTATCCAACCGCCCAAAAGCGGACCCACGATGGGCCCCAGCATGGCGCCTAAGCCGAAGATGGCCATGGCCTGGCCGTGTTTTTCCCTTGGGAAGGATTCAAGGAGAATGGATTGGCTGATCGGCACAAGCCCGCCGCCGCCGATGCCCTGGAGTATCCGGAAAAATATGAGGCTGTTCAGGCTCCAGGCGGAGCCGCACATGAAGGAACTGAAGGTGAACAACGCGATGGAGGCGATCTGGTAATTTTTTCTGCCGATGAGCTTGGCGAGCCACCCTGCCATGGGAATGACGATGGCGTTCGAAACGAGGTAAGCGGTGATGGTCCAGGTTGCCTCGTCATACCCTGCTGAAAGCGACCCGCGGATATGATCGAGGGACACGTTCACAATGGACGTATCGATGATCTCGATCAGGGTCGGCAGCATCACCGTGAATGCGATGAGGCCGAGGCTTTTGGTTTTGTGCTCCAACGTCATTTTGCCAGCACCGTGGGTACGACGGACATGCCGATCCTTAAAAGATGGTCTTTGTCGGCTCCTTTCTGGAACACGATCTTGACCGGGATCCGCTGGACCACCTTGACGTAGTTGCCCGTGGCGTTCTCCGCAGGGAAGAGAGAGAAGGACACGCCGGTTCCCGCCATGATGCTGTCAACTTTTCCCTTGAACACTTTCCCGGGGAAAGAGTCGACCGTCATCGTGACCTCCTGGCCAGGTCGAATGTTCTCCATCTGGTTTTCCTTGTAGTTTGCCACGACGTACAGGTTGTCCAGGTCGACAAGCGCCATCAAGGGCTGGCCGGTCTGCACCTGGTTGCCCGTCTCTACGGACTTTTTCGTAACGTAGCCGTTCGCCGGCGCCACGACCGTAGTGTAGCTCAGATTGAGTTCCGCTTGCCGGAGTTGCTCCTCGGCGAGCTTCACCTGCGCCACTGAGATCTCGTAGGTCGAGACTGCCTTATCGTAGCGTTCAGCTGAGCTCGCATCCTGTTCGTACAGCGCCTTTGCGCGTTTTCGGTCGATCTCAGCAAGCCGCAGCGTGGCCCGCTGAAGCTCCAAGTTCGCTTTGGCGGCCTCGACCTTCGATCGGTAATCCACAGGATCTATCTCGACCAGGCTGTCGCCTTGCTTCACCCGCTGATTGTCTGTAACGAGAACGGCCTTCACATTGCCGCTGATCCTGGCCGAGATAGTATGGATATCGCCGTGGATGAAAGCGTCATCGGTTGAAACGTGCGTTTTGCGGTAGCCGTTATAGAAATAGCCGAGCGTCAGGCCGACGACGACGATCGCTCCGACGATCATGAAGGCTTTTTTCTTTTTCTGTCCGTTGCCGGTCTTTTCTTCTGCCATGATAGCTCCTTGACGATTATTGTGTAGAGCATAGAGCAAAGAGTTAAAAAATGTTACCCCAAACCCACTGCCCTCAGCGCCCCTAGACTATTTTTCGTACAATTCGACAATATCCTTGCCTGCGGCATTGAGGAAAACGGCCTCCGCACGCTTATAGCCGTAGAGCGACTTCCAGGAGTTAGATTCAGACGTGGTCAATAGCGTCACCGCATCAATTACGTCGGTTGCAGTGCCCACGCCTTCCTTGTAGCGAAGCCGCTCGAGTCTCAGGTTTTCCTCTGCCTGATCAACCGCCGTTTTTGTTACTTCCATCTTCTGGGCAGAGCTCTGGAGGTCGAGATAGGCGCTTTTTACTTCAAGCCGGATGTTGTCAAGCAGCTTTTCCCGGGACAATTTAAGGGACCGCAGCTCCGCCTTGGCTATGCCGATCTTTGAATTGCTTGCGCCGCCCGAAGAGAGATTGATGTTCACCCCGGCGATCAGGGATGTGTTATCCTGATGCAGCATGTACTGGTTTTCTTGATATTCGTAGCCGCCGGAAACGTAGAATGTGGGAAAATACTCGGCCCGTGCCATCTTCACGTTCTGTTCTTTCGCTGCGATCTCTGCATCCATTTCCTTGAGCGCCGGCCGCAATGCCTCGGCGCTGGCCCATGCATCTTCGAGCGTAAGACCTGCAGCAGGACTTTTTTGAATTTCTTCAGGCTGCACCGGTTCGTTCAGCGGCCTTAGGAGCAGACTGTTGAGCTCCGACTCCCTGAGCGAGCGGAGATTCTCGGCAGTCACAAGGCGCTGCCGGGAGTCCGCAAGCGTCACGTCTGCCTGGAGCACTTCGTTCTTGGTAATGACACCCGCGCCATACCTGGCTTCCGTGTCTTTTTTGTGGGCCTCGTACTGCTGCACTTCTTCCCTGGCGACCTGGAGCAGCTTCTCGGATTCCAACAGGTCCAGGTACTTGGTTATAAAGTCGAGCGCTGCCTGGCTTTTCGTGCGGTTGGTCTCGATTTCCCGTGACTTCAATCCGTACTGAGCAGCATTGATCGATGACCCTGTTTTCCCGAAGTCATAGAGCAGCTGTGTGGCCCTTACCCCGTAGGTCAGGAATTGGTCCTGCGATGTCGGGACCGTTTGCGACCCGAATTTTGCCTCAGGAGTGTACTGAAGCCAGGTCTCGCGGCCGTAGAGATCTACGAACGGGAGCCACGGAGAACGTGCGAGCGATACCGATGCTCGGGCCGCATCTTCGTCGCTCTGGGCAATTTTGACGTCACGTCCGTCCTGCACGACGATCTTCAGGCCCTCTTCCAGGGTCAGTGCATGACTGCTGCGGGGGATGATCATCAGACAAAATAACAGAACAGCGATGGTTTTTTTATGGCTCATAAGGTGACCTCAATCTCCACAAGGGAGTTCTTAATGTAAGTAAGTGCTATACTACACAAAAGCGCGAGGAAAAGAAAGATTTTTTTTAACGAATAATATGACAATGCAGGTGGATGCAAAATGTAAAGTCGGAGTTGCCATTTTTTTGCGGGGTTTATCGCCTATCTCTCTTCGGGACATTTCCGGCCACTTGGAGTAAAGTTTCCATTCAAATAACGTATTGGGCCGGGGGTTTTCCGTGAAGCCTGTGAAACGGCTGGAGATTGATTTAAAGCGAATAGCCCAAGCGAGCTTATTTCTCGTAGCTCTCATCAGTGTTGTGTCTTTACTGGGATGGTTTTCGGGCGTGCTGATCGTAACCAGATTACACACGGATTACATTCCGATTGCTCCAAGCACTGCACTGTGTTTCAGCATACTCAGTTCGTCCTTTCTGGCATACGTGTTTCGTCCTCTGAGTTTTGCCCGGCGCAGACTTGCCGTCTTCTCTGCCTGTTTGACGTTCGTGCTCGCGTCAGCGATAATCATCGGTTTTTTTCTTAACATCTCAAGCGAGGCAGAATATCTGTGGCTGAACATGCCGTTGCCAGTTGGTAATGTTCGTGCAGGCCATATGTCGCCGCTGACCGCTGCCGCCTTTTTAACCGGGGCAACAGGCATCCTCTTTCTGGTCTTTTCATCCCAATCCAGGGTTCGTTTTAAAAACAATGCAGCATTCGCTGGAATAGCCGTCAGCGTGTTTGGATGTATTGTTCTTGCCGGGTACGCGTACGGCACGCCTCTCCTGTACGGCGGCACCATCATACCGGTCGCGCTCCCGACTGCTGCAGCTTTTGTCCTTTCAGGTCTCGGATTGACAGCCGCGGCCGGGCCGACTGCCCTGCCTTTCAGTGTTTTTACAGGTCAGACTGTTCGCAGTCAGTTGATGAGGTCGTTTCTTCCCGCCCTCATCACGCTCATTTTGGTCGATGGGCTGCTGTATATGACGACCTATACGAAAACCGTCAATCCCGCGCTCTTATCTTCATTGCTCGCCATTTTATCCGTACTTGTCGTCACCCTGTTGATAACGAAGATGTCAAAATCGATCGGAGGTCAAATAGACCAGGCACACGCTGATTTCGCCAGGGCGGAAGAAGCGCTTCGACTCGACAGCGAGATCATAAACAAAATGGAAGAGGGGGTATTTCTGGTCAGAGCAATTGACCTCGTCATTGCTTATACCAATCCGAAGTTTGAGAAGATGTTCGGTTATGGGCAGGGGGAACTGATCGGAGAAAATATCAGCATATTGAACGCCTCTTCCGGAACGTCTCCGGTTGCAACGGCCAATGACGTGGCAACGTCGCTAAGGGAGGCCGGGGTGTGGACCGGCGAAGTCCGGAATAGAAGAAAAGACGGGACACTTTTCTGGTGTTCCGGCACTGTTTCGTCCTTTGAGCACCCTACCCACGGAATTGTCTGGCTGGCTCTGTATGAGGACGTTACCGGGCGGAAACAGATGGAGGAAGAACTCCGGAAGACCGAAGCGGAATATAAAAATTTGTTTGACGCGTCCCTGGACGGGATCTATCAGGTCAATGCTGAAGGTGTCTTTATAATGATGAACCGGGCGGGGGCGAGGATATTCGGCCACGAAGACCCCTCTGAAATGATCGGCAGGAACGCGCTTGACTACTGGAGAGACCCGAAGGACAGGGAGGCGTTCAGGCAGGAGTTGAAGATCAAGAAGGCGGTAAGCGCCTACTACATGGCGGCCAGGAAAATAAATGGAGAACCACTGGAACTTGAAGCGTCGAGCATGATGATAGAGGACGAGAAAGGCGATTTTCTCGGTATCAAGGGGATACTCAGGGATATAACCGAGCGTAAACGCATGGAAGCGCAACTCCGTGAGTTTTCCTTTACCGACGCTCTGACCGGCCTGTACAACCGGAGAGGATTCTACGACCTTGCCGAGCGGGAATTGAATATGGCCAAACGATTGAAGAGAAGCATGTATATACTGTCCGCGGATATGGATGGTTTAAAGGCGATCAATGACAACCTGGGCCATAAAGAAGGGGATAAGGCTTTAATCATGATTGCCAATATCCTCAAGAAGTCCTTTCGGAATGTAGACATCATCGCTCGTCTCGGCGGAGATGAGTTTGTGGTTGTCCCGATAGGGATAACGAAGACGGATACTGATCTGGTTACTGCCCGTTTACAGAAAAATCTGGATATCTTTAATGCCGGGGAAAGCGAACCCTGGAAACTGTCATTAAGCACAGGACTTGGCTATTACGACCACGAGAATCCCAGTTCTCTTGATGAACTGCTGGTCCAGGCAGACGCGCTGATGTATGAACAAAAAAGAAGCAAGCGGGGAAGAGAGAATTAAGAAAAGCAAGAACCTCATTTCTCAAAATTTCTTGCTTCTTAATTGTCGTATTGCCAGGCCATATCAGGTCTCTACTGTTAAATTTCCCCTCCTTGATCTTCTCCCCCAGCCCACTTCTGTTATAATTGTCACTAGACTCCCTCTGAAAGGGAAAACGGAAAGGACCACCTTAATGCTGGAAGCGAAGGATTTTGTCACAGGTTGCCTGACGATAATACTCTGCGCCGTGTTAATCCCTCTCTTTTTTCTGGTCTTCAAGCTGACTCTTTTTTTTGCTATCTTCCTTGCACTAGCCACAGGCATTATCTTAGGGATAATCCTTGTAGGTAGAATAGTGAGACTCTTTATCACGGGGAAATGACTGCGGAACTTGAGAAGGAGAGCGGGAGGTTGTTACGCCCGAGGGGGCATGGGGATCGCTTCCCGATCCACGACAAATGCGTTTCAACATCACGATATTACTCAGCGCCCGACAGCAAGGGAGACTCCCTGTCATGGAGAGATATCTTTGCTGACACAGCCTCGCTACCATTGTTGGCATAGCAGTAAAGGCAACCAAAAGGACAGGTGTTATACGCTCCAATATCCGTACTGGCGGCACATCCGCAGAGTTCACGCTGCGACTTATCCTTTTTCACTTCAAACGGCCGCCCGATGATCCTGGATATAAGTTCATCATCGATACACTTTCCATGGCCTATGCCCAAATCTGAAAGATCGACCTCTTCAGCGCACGTTTCGAGTTTCAAATTATAGGCCTTGCATATGCCGGCAAATGCTCCTGCGACGGCGCGAATATCTTCCAGGCTCATCTCGCGGGCCTTGAGACTGCTCAGCCGCTTTCGGCATTTCGCATAAAAATCCACGAAGCTGATGATGCATGTATCAGTGTGTCCGGTCAGTGCCCTGGCTAAGCGTTCAAAGGACCTGCAGTGAAAATCCCTGTTTATCGAGTCCGTCATGAGTATCGGGTCATATCTCCACACAACGCGCTCTTTGCCGATTCTCTCCGACAATTCGATGAACGTTGCTGCAACGTCGTTTTTATCCCGTACATTCGGCTCGATATCTTTCCCATAGGGCGTCAGCGTAAATTGAAAGTAGTAACTATACTTTTCCCGGTCAAGAACAGTCAGCTTGTCGATCATCCTGGCCGGGTTCTTTGTCCAAAAGACGATGCAATCCACGAGTTCCGGGGCCAGGGAAATCCGGCTCACTTGACGGGCATTCATCGGGTTCCGAACCAAAACAAAGCCCTCTTCGATCCGTTTCATGAACCAATCGCTGTAAAATGCCGGGATATCAGTTCTTCTACTGGCGCTGATGATCATTTTCTCCGACCTTCTCAAAGCAGAAAAAGCTCTTTACAAAGGGCTTGTTGCCACAGTAATATTCTTTATACTTCTTCGTTCTCATAATTACAACGAATTATCGTGAAAACGGCAGTCGGACGCCGATGAACGCAGATTTTCGCGGATAGAACGGCACGTGCAAGGGTAAAGATGCTTCATCGCAAAGGGGAGTCTTTTTTAGTTTCAGAAGTATTTTGTTGCCAAGTTTTCATCCGCGTTTATCCGATTTTGTCTGCGTCCCACATGCTTTTATAGGATAATTGACAAGGCTGCGGGAAAAGTATAAATTGCCCTCACGTCAGGAGAGTGCGGATTTGCACCATAACAGTCAAAATGGTTTTAAAATGCCCAAAGGCGGTTTATGAATTGAACACGAGAAGATTTATACTATCAACGATTTTTTTATTTTCCCTCTTTGCCTGTGTCCGAGCGCCGCTCATGGTGACGAAACCGGAGGAGGCCATGGAGCCCGTCTCGTGGAGGAAAGCGGCGGAGCCGGCCGATGACATGGATTTTAAGGGCATGGCAACTGCAGCGCGCCAGAGCCTGGAGTATTATAAGAAGCTTCCCCAGAACACGGTTTTTTCTTTCGGCCCCGATAAGGTGACCGCGCTGGACCAGGTTGTCACGCTCCAGAACTTTCTGCTGATCGTCGAGAACGATTCCCTTTCTTTTGACCAAAAGATCGAACGGATCAAAAAGGATTTTGTTCTTTACCAATCCGTGGGAACAAACGGCGGCGGCACCATTTTGCTCACGGGATACTACGAGCCAACCCTTTCCTGCCGGGTTGCTCCTGATGAGACGTTCCGCTTTCCGCTCTATCGCAAGCCCGACGACATGATCGAAATCGATCTTTCGCAGTTTGGTACGGGCTTTCCCAAGGACAAACTCTTCGGCAGGCTGGACGGCAAGAAAGTCGTTCCCTATTATTCACGGGAAGAGATCGACGGGAAGAAGCTGCTTGCGAATAAAAATTTCGAGATCCTCTGGTGCTCCTACCTCGTCGACATCTATGTGCTCCAGGTGCAGGGCTCGGGCAAGGTCGACCTCGGGGACGGGAATGTCCTGAGCGTTCTGTATGACGGCCAGAACGGCAGGCCGTACACGAGCATCGGCAAATATCTGATCGATACGGGGGCGATGGCCAGGGACACGATGTCCATGCAGGCGCTGCGGGAATACCTTCGTTCTCATCCCGAGAAATTGAACGAGGTGCTGTGCCGGAACCAGAGCTATGTCTTCTTCCGGCTCGACACGGGGCCGTCCCGCGGGAACATCGGCGTGCCGCTCACGCCGGGACGCTCCATAGCCACGGACAGCAGGCTCTTCCCCAAGGGCGCCTTGGGTCTTATCACGTCGCAGAAACCGGTGATCGAGAACAACGAGATCAAGAAATGGGTGCCTTTTACGCGGTTCGTGATGAACCAGGACACGGGCGGCGCGATCAAGGGGCCGGGAAGGGTCGATCTGTTCTTCGGTCAGGGAGCAGACGCTGAACTTACTGCGGGGAACCTGCAGCATGAGGGGAAGCTGTACTTCTTGCTTCGCAGAAAGCAGGAAGAATGAGTCTGAGAAACGGTGAATCCCGCGTGTGCAATCCTCCCGGCTTCTTCCGGAGGGGGCTCCACTCCCGCCTATCCTGGAGATCACTTATCTTCGTCGTGCTTCAATCACCTCCCAGAATACCCCGGTACAGTTTTTTCGTCCGCTCCTCAGGCTCAAGGTCCAGGTCCCTGCCTAATGCCAGCTCGCACCGCTCATAGGCGCGTATCGCGTCGCTGCGCCGGCCGTCTGAGTGGTACTGCGTCATGAGCCAGCAGCAGGCGTTTTCATTGCACGGATCGGCAAGGAACAATTTTTCATAGACGGTGCGGGTTTTTTCACTGTCGCTGGTCCCTTCGGCCATGGTTGCCATGGCCTCAAGCGCCCGCAGGTAGCGAGTTTGAAGCTGGTCGCGAACCGCGGCTGTCCAGTCCGCGGAGAGGTCTTCCGGCAAAAAATCGCCCTGGTAGAGCATGACCGCCTGGGAGTATTCTTCCATCGCCTGCTCGGTCTTTCCGCGCACCTTCAAACGTTCCGCATTTTCGATGTGGGTATGAAATTGTCCCACGTCGGTCCAGACGCGGCTCGCGTCGAGCATGAGAACCCCGTCCTTCAGAGACAGGCAGGAATCGCCCCCATCGTCTCGGACCGCAGGCTCCAGGACCTTTCGAATGCGCGAAAGCATGCTGTTCAGTGACTGGTTCGGCGATTCCGGCCGGTCTCCCGGCCAGAGCAGTTCCAGCGCCGTATCCCGCGGCAGGGTCAACCCGTCGCGGGATGCGAGAATTTTCAAAAGTGTTTTTGCCCGGGTGCTTTTCCACAGGCCGTCGGTAATCCTCTCGCGGTCGCGGAAGACCTTGAATCCGTTGAAACAGCATATTCTGATGGACGATGCGCTCGTCCCTTCCCGGAATTTTTTCTGCAGCGTTTCGCAGTAGTCAACACAGATGTTTTCTGCGAGGGCACTGCGAACGAGATTCTCCATGTCCGCCCGGGTGAAGAGAGCATAGTAGGTAAACCCCCGTTCCCGGCCGATCGCAAGACCCCAGTGAAGAAACTCCCTGAACTCGCGGCTCCGTTTTTTTTGCGCGCTCAGCTCTGCCAGGAGAAGCAGCACGTTCGCTTCCTGTTGAGCGGCCCCGTTCCTGCGGAATAGCGAGAGCGCCTCGTTCAGCATCCGCTCGGCTTTTTGTATTCTGCCGTGCTTAAGCTCGAGGGCCCCGCTTACCGAGA
The DNA here is from genome assembly GCA_027456925.1 of Nitrospirota bacterium. GTDB lineage: Bacteria > Nitrospirota > UBA9217 > UBA9217 > UBA9217 > JAJYKN01. The sequence goes on along the minus strand of DAIDTZ010000048.1, from coordinate 20,418 downwards.
GCGACAGTGCATAAAAAAGGCTGCTGCCGGACTGCGACCTGACCGCAAGCGCATAGTCCGCCTCGGCCTGGGCCGCATCGAGCTTGTTCTGGTGGAGGTAATTTATTGCGAGCAAATGCGCCGCCGACGCGTTGAAAAATGCGTTCTGCAGTTCTTCCCCCTTGCTTTTGCATTGCTGAAGCAGCTGATCGGCGTGATCATAGTCTGCCAGCGCGGTCTTGAGCCATCCGCCGATGTCGAGGGAAAGGAAATCGAAGGCCTCAAGCTCATGTTCCTGCGAAAGGCTTTGGCATTTGTCGATGCATGCCTGGGCCTCGGCAAATTGTCCCTCGAACAGCGCAGTCATGGCCTGGGCCATGGACAGGGCCGCTCCGGCCCCCGATTCCTCGGGGATAGAGGCGTGGGCTTCGAAGCCCTTTCGAATCGCTTCGCGCGCCAACCTGAAGTTCCCCAGGTAGATGGCGCAGGGCGCAAGATAAATCGCGCTTTGGATCTGGTGATAATGGTCGCGCGACCTGCGAAAGGCGTCGAGCGCCCCTTGCAACGCTTCGGCGCCCTGCTGGAGTTTCCCGATGAAAAAACAGGCGGTACCGAGCGCCAGAAGCAAGCGGGAACGCGCGTCGGGCGATTTCTGCGTTGTACGCTTCAGCAGCGCGCTTGCCGTTGCGGCGGCGCGCGTCATCCGTTTGAAGTTTCCGCCTGCATAGAAGCAGGTCTCGATGATCCCGCAGAGCGACAGCATCTGCCCTGCGCTCCGATGGTAGGCCGCGCCGGAGGACCGAAAACCCTTAAACGCGAGATCGAAAAAAGCGAGCGCCGTGCGGGGGTCGGTGTAGCGGCATGCCACGGCGCGGGAAAAGAGGAACCAGGGGCGGTTGCCGTATTCGAGCGGAAGCGCCTCGATCCAACGGATAAGGGTACGCGCCTGCCCGCGAACGATGAGGTCTTCGCCTGCCTGCTCGATCTGCCTGATGGCCTGCTCGAACTGGCCGGAAGCGATGAGAAGGTCTATGCTCCGGACCACGTCTCCCGCTTTCAGGAAATACGTTGCGGCGGAAGTATAGAGCTTCTTCACTTCAGACGGTTTTGTCTGGGCAACCAGCTTTTTGCGAAGAAATTCCCGGAACAGGGCGTGATAGCGGATCACCGACGCATCACTGTCCATCGCGGTTACGAAAAGGTTTCTGCTCCTGAGCTCTTTTACCATGCCGGCGACCGACGCTTTCCCGCGGCCCGCATGCGTTCGCGGCAGGCCGGTCAGGTGCGCCATGAGCGGGGCGGAAAGATAATCGGCGATCGACGTCCGGAGGAGGAACTGCTGCAGTTCCTGCGGGAGGTGTACGAACACTTCCTGGGCCAGGTAATCGAAGACATGGGTCCGGAACCCCGTGGAGCGCCGGTCGATGAGCGCAAGCGAGCGGGCCTTCGGAGAGAGGGTTGAGAGATACTCGTGCATCAGCACGAGCCCGGCGGGCCAGCCTTCCGCGGTGGCGTTGATGAGCGCCGCCTCGGTCTCGGAAATCTGCATGCGGAAGATGATCGTGAAGAGGTCCTGCACTTCGGCGTCGCTGAACCGGAGGTCTTCTCCGGTAAGTTCGCCGACGGACTGTGTGGCGCGAAGCTTCGCAATTTCGAGCTCCGGCCGCGTCCGGGAGATGACCAGAAACCGGACAGAGGGCGGCGTGGACGCAATCAGCATTTTGAGGAGCTGTTCCAGGGACCCTGAAGGTGTGCCGGCGAAATCATCGAATACGATCAAGCTTGTATCAGGAAGGTTATGGAAAACCAGACGGACCCACTGGTCGAGTCCCTGATGGATCTGGCCCATGCCGTAGCGGTGCGGGACCGGGGGCAGCGTGGGCAGGCGATCTTGCCACGTTTGCTGGACCGCCTTGCCCAGCGACGAGAGGAATACGCCGGGGTTTTCGTCTTCCTGGTCCAGATTGTACCATACCGACGGCGAGGCCAGCGATTTGATGTAGCTTGCAACAAGCGTGCTCTTGCCCTGGCCTGCCTGCGCGTGGACGAGGCGCAACTTTTTGTCTTCCCAGGCCGCAAGTTTGTTCATCAGCTGATCGCGCTCGAACACCCGGACCGGCCTGGGCGGAAGAAACTTGGCAGGATTCATAAAAGCCTCCTTCATTCGACAGGGTGTTGCTGCCAGCTGCCGGGTCATGAACGATGAATGTATGAATGCGGCGATTATAAGAGCGGCACGAGAAAAAATCAACATCTTATTTTTCTTCCGCGCAGGACCTCTCCCTGAGGAAACGGTTGCCTTGACAACAGCGGATGCAGTGCATACACTTGAAGTAGAGCGTTTCGGTGAAGGAGGCCGCATGAATATCGAAGAACGTGAAGTAGCGCTTTCCGAACTGCGTCACGTCTGTGATCCGGCGGAATTCCCGTTTCAGACCACGTCTGAACTTTCCCCGAAGGAAGAAGTGATCGGCCAGGCGCGGGCCGTGAAGTCGATCGAGTTCGGCCTTTCCATCCGCAATCACGGCTACAATATTTTCGTGTCCGGCGTTCCGGGCACGGGCAGAAACTCCATTGCCAAGTCGATCATCAAACGGATCTCCCGGGACCTCCCGGTGCCCGACGACTGGTGCTACATCAACAACTTCAAGGACCCCGACCGGCCGCGGGCCATCAAGCTTTTGCCGGGAAAGGGCGGAGCCTTCAGGCGCGATGTGGAAAAGTTCATCGAGTTCATGCAGAACGAGATCCCGAAGGTGTTCGAGTCCAAAGAGTACGAAGAACAGAAGTCCCGCGTCGTGGAAGAGGCGGAGAAGGCGAAAGAGATCCTGTTCGACGACGCCGGGAAACGGGCGCACGAGCTGGGGTTCCAGCTCACGATCACGCGCACCGGCATCGTCAAGGTCCCGCTCTGGAAGGGCAAGCCGCTCCAGCCGCAGGAACTCGACAGCCTGTCCGCGGAACAGAAGCGCGAACTCGAGGAGCACGAGAAAAAAGTCGATTCCGAGATACGCGATTTTCTTGCCAAGGCCCGCCAGCTCGACAAGGAAACCCATGAAAAAGTCCATGAGTTAAACCGGCGCGTCGCCCATTTCTCCATGGGCCACCAGCTCGACGACCTGAGGGAAAAATACGGGGCCAACCCGCGCATCCCGGAGTTCCTGGGCGAGGTGGAGGAGGACATCCTGGGCAATCTGCGGGAATTCCTGGGCCAGACGCCGGAGATGCCCTTCCCGATCGAGGGCATGGACAAAGGGAGCTTTTTGGAGCGCTACAAGGTAAACCTCATTGTCGATAATTCCGAGACCAAGGGCGGACCGGTGATCGAAGAGATAAACCCAACCTACAACAATCTTGTCGGCCGCATCGAGCGCAAGGCGCGCTTCGGGGCCTTCTACACGAACTTTACCATGATCCGGTCGGGGGCGTTGCTCCAGGCGAACGGCGGATATCTGCTGGTGAATGCCCTGGACGTGCTTCGGAACCCCTTCTCGTGGGACGCGCTCAAGCGGATCATCAAAAAAAACGAAGTGAAGATCGAGGACGTCGCCGATTTGTACGGTTTCGGCGCCGGCGGCATCAAACCCGAGCCCATTCCCGTAGCGCTGAAGATCATCATGCTCGGGAGCCCCTGGCTCTATTACCTGCTGTACAATTACGACGAGGACTTCAAGGACATCTTCAAGGTCAAATCCGACTTCGACACCCAGACCACGAGTTCAACGGATGATAAAATGCGCTATGCGCATTTTATCGCAAACATGGTGAAGAGTGACGGCCTTCTTCCCTTCGGCCGGAGCGCGGTGGCGGGGATCGTCGAGCATGCCTCCCGCCTGGTCGAAAAAAAGAACAAGCTCTCGCTGCGTTTCAGCGACCTCTCCGACCTCGTGCGCGAGTCGTCGTACTGGGCATCGCAAGCAGGAAGGACGAGCGTGCTGGGCGAGCACGTAGATAAGGCGCTGAACGAAAAGCTTTACCGCGCGAACCTGATCGACGAGCGCATCCAGGAAATGTTCGCCGAAGGAACGCTCATGGTCGATGTCACCGGCTCCGTGGTGGCGCAGGTGAACGGCTTGTCCGTGTACGATATCGGCGATTTTTATTTCGGCAAACCGTCCCGCATCACGAGCAGGGTGTACCTCGGCAAAGCAGGTGTCGTCGACATCGAGCGCGAGGCCAAACTCGCCGGCCGCATCTACAACAAGGCGGTGCTCATTCTCTCAGGCTATCTCGGCGGCACCTATGCCCAGGATAAACCGCTGTCCGTGTCCGCGACTCTTGCCTTTGAGCAGAACTACGGAGAGGTAGAAGGCGACAGCGCGTCAGCTGCCGAATTAATCGCGCTCATTTCAGGCATTGCCGAAGTGCCGATCAAGCAGAACTTCGCCATCACCGGGTCGATCAATCAAAAAGGGGAGATCCAGCCCATCGGCGGGGCGAACGAGAAGATCGAGGGGTTCTTCGGCGTCTGCAGGAACCGCGGTTTGACCGGAGACCAGGGGGTCATCATTCCGCAGAGCAACGTGAAAAACCTTATGCTCAAGAAGGAAGTAGTGGAAGCCGTAAAGGAGGGGAAGTTCCACGTCTATTCGGTCAAAACCGTGAATGAGGCGCTGGAGCTCCTTACCGGACTTCCTGCAGGTGAACGCAGGGAGGACGGAACCTATCCTGAGGGTTCGATAAATTTCCTTGTGGACAGGCGGCTCAAAGACATGTCGAAGAAGCTGTCTGCTTCAGAAAAAAGCGAGGAGAAAAAAGAGAAGAAGGAGGACGGGAATAGCGGTGAAGCAGAGAAGGCCGCTGCTCCGGCAAGGTAGTATGTCAGGGCCTGCGCCGGGAGGCCGGCTGTTAACGGGCTTCCTTGTTCGCCCGGAACAAGGCGCCCACGGTGTAGGGTGACGTACGAAAGCCGGTTATCCCCCTGTATTCCACTTCCTTGAAGCCCGCTTCCTCCAGCAATCCGACCTGATCCCGAACCGGGACCGCGCCGCCTATTCATTGCGACCACGCTTCAGCGTTTCCTGCCAGGGATGCCGGCAAATCGTTTTCCAGGATTACATCTGCGAACTGGAGTCTGCCGCCCGGCTTCATGACGCGGTAGATCTCAGTGAAGGCGGCCTGCTTGCATGGGGAAAGATTGATGACGCCGTTCGATATCACGACATCAAAGACATGATCAGGGTAGGGGATGGTTTCCGAATCAACTTTTTTGACCTCGAAGTTTGCAAAGCCCGAGAGAGCGAGGTTCTCTCCGGCCCGTATTGCCATGTCTTCCGTCAAATCTATTCCGCAGACCCGTCCGCGTTCACCGACGAGTTTACTTGCGACAAAGAGATCGAATCCTGCTCCGCACCCAAAGTCGAGCACGACGTCTCCCGGCAGAATTTTTCCGAGAGAGAATGGATTTCCTACCCCGCAATAGGATTCGAAAAATCGTGCAGGCGCGCTTTCTATAAGGTCACGATCGTATCCTAACGCCTCAGCGCCGTCCTTGCCTGTGGGATATTGAAATTTTCCCGTTGCCGAAACGGATACTTCAGCGTATTTACTCCGTATGGCATTTCTGATCTTTTCCCCCTCTTCAGGAGAAAATCCACCAGCTCTTTTTGCTCCATCCTGTCGGCAACCTCCGGCGCCGCCTGACGGCGGTCAACTGGGCGAAGCAAAAAGGTTTATGGCATGGTCATTCATAACGAGCCCCTTTTTTGTTTATCCTACAAACGGCAGTTGGAACCACAGATGAACACGGTTAAGGCCTTAAATCAATAATTTATTTCGAACGGGAGCTTCACCCAATCGGCGCTCCTTGTTTTTGTCTTAGGACTTTGAATCAACTTAAAAACGGCATTTGACACTGATAAAAGCGGATAAAAGCCTGATAACAGCGGATTTTCCTTTAATAATCAGTTCCCCAAAAGGCGAAGGCTTTGGTTCAGGATTTATCCGCCTTTATCATATGTTAATCCGATTCTTCAGTGTCCAACTGCTCTTTTTAGAATCAACGCTGTTTATCCGTGTTAATCCGTGGTTAAATGCTCTTTTTAGGTTTATTTTCCTGCAGCATGTTAAGGCAATGATCCGCTAATTTCAACTGGAAACATGCCATCCCGTTTCGCATGCCGTCATGAAAGAGCAACCGCTGTTATTCCTTTTTTCTGAACGACAGCGCCGCGAAGGTGAGCATAACAACGGATATGACGGCAACAATGAAGAGGTCAAGGAGGAGCGGGAACTCGGGTCCGAGCGGCGGCGTGCCGTTCCGGAGCAGGATATGCTTGAGCGCGTCTATTCCGTACGTGAGGGGGTTGATCAGCGTGAGATGCCGCAGGGCAGGCGGCATGGAGGTGACGGGGTACATGGCGCCGGAGAGAAACAGCATGGGCATCACGAGGAAGTTCATGATGATGTTGAACCCGTCAAAGGAAGTAAGCCTGGCGGCGATCAGGATGCCGAGCGACGTGATGCAGAACGAGACGAGCACGGACACGGCAACGACCTCAAAAAACTGCATGATCGTCAGATGAATTCCGAGGACGGGAATGAAGACCAGGATAATAACCGCCTGGGCGACCGAGATCAGCGTGCCGGAAAGCGTTTTTCCGATGACGATCGAGAGCCGCGAAATAGGCGCAACGAGCATCTCTTTCATGAACCCGAACTCGCGGTCCCACACGATCGAGATGGACGAGAAAATAGACGAAAAGAGGATGGTCATGCCGATCATGCCGGGGAAGATGAACTGGAGATAGGAAAACCCCGCCCGGGGCCTGATGAGCGAGCCCATCCCGTTGCCGACGACAAAGAGCCAGAGCACGGGACGGGCGAGCGTGCCGAGCAAACGGCTTTTTTCACGGAAGAACTTGATGAATTCGCGCATGCAGATGACGTAGATCGGCCGGAGCTGGATCATCGCTGCGCCCTCCGGTGGCTCCTGACGAACTCGCGCGTGACTTCCTTGCTGTCGGCAACCACATCGTCCCTGATGGTCCTGCCGGTAAGCTTCAGGAACACGTCGTTCAAGGTCGGTTTTTTGAGGCTCACCGACAGAGTTTGCATGGTCAGGGAATGAAGCAGTCTGGGGATGAATTCGTCGCCCTTCTCCGTTTCGAGGACCAGCCCGCCGTTCTCCTCGCGCGCAGCCAGGCCAAAGGTCTTCTGAATCTCGGCGATCGCACGCTGGTTGTCGGCAGTTATGACGTGGATAACATCGCCGTGGACCATCTGTTTGAGCTTTGCCGGCGTGTCCAGGGCGATGATCCTGCCGTGGTCGATGATGGCGATGCGGCCGCAGTTCTCGGCCTCCTCCAAGTAGTGGGTGGTCATGAACACGGAGATCTTTTCTTTGTTCCTGAGCGTGTTGATGAAATCCCAGATGGTGTTTCTCGTTTGCGGGTCAAGGCCGATCGTGGGCTCGTCCAAAAACAGCACCCGCGGGTAGTGGAGAAGTCCGCGCGCGATCTCCAGCCGCCGTTTCATGCCCCCGGAAAAATTTTTGACAAGATCGTGTTTCCGGGTCTGCAGCTCGACCACCGCAAGCATTTCGTCGATCCTCTTCTCCGCAAGGCGCCGGTCAAGGTTGTACAGGTAGGCGTGGAACTTCAGGTTTTCGTAGGCGGTAAGCCCTACATCGAGCGTGGTGTCCTGGAATATGAGGCCGATGGACGTGCGCACCTGATCGGGGTTTTTTGCGCAGTCAAATCCCGCGATCTCCGCCCCACCCGACGAAGGCGAGAGCAGCGTGCAAAGAATGCTGATGGTCGTCGTTTTGCCGGCGCCGTTCGGACCGAGGAAACCGAAGACCTCGCCCTTGTTGACTGCGAAGGAAATGCCGTCTACGGCGGTCAGCGACTTGAACTTCTTGGTGAGGTTGTTAACAGTAATGATAGACATTTCTTGAGTTCAAAGTTCAGGGTTCAAAGTTCAACGTGAAAAGTCCCGGAACTCCGAACTCCGTACTTTGCACGATGAACTGTCGGTACATTACCATTCCATCCGGTTCTTCGGAACATACCAGTGGATGAAATTGTACATGATGCCGAGCGGCTCGACTTTGATGCCCTTGAACCGCTTATGCACGATCGGCAATGCGTCCGGCACATAGAGGAAGGCGTAGGGCTGCTCTTCGGCCAGGATCGCATGAATGCGGTAGTAGATTTTTTTCCGCTTTTTCATATCGAAGGTGCGCCGGCCTTCGACGAGCAGCCGATCGACCACGGGATTTTTGTAGCTGATAAAATTATATTCCCCTTTTTTTGTTTTGCTCGAATGCCAGATGTCGTAAAGGTCCGGGTCGCGGCCCATGCTCCACCCGAGAATGATGGCGTCAAAGGACCGCTTGTCGATCTGTTCGATGAACGCCTGCCATTCCATGACCCGGATATCGACGACGATGCCCACGGCCTTCAAATTCTGCTGGATGATCTCGGCGGTGCGAATGCGCTCGGTGTTCCCCTGGTTCGTCATGATCGTGAACCGGAACGGCTTGCCGTTCTTTTCGAGCACGCCGTCGCCGTTCCTGTCTTTCCAGCCTGCCTGGGCAAGCATGCGGCGGGCACGTTCGGGATCGTAGGCATAACTTTTTGCCTTCGGGTTGTAGGCCCAGGACACGTACGAAAAGGGGCCGGTGCAGGGCCTGCCGAGGCCGAGGAGGATTCCGTCGATGATCCCCTGGCGGTCGATGGCATAGGAGAGCGCCTGCCGGACCCTGATGCTGCCGAAAAGGGGGTTCAACAGGTTGTAGCCCATGTAGGTGTAAGCGTTCGCGGGATACCGGAATTTAACGTAATTCTCCTTGATGCGGGGGGTCTCGCTCTTTCGCAGGAACTGGAGCGGGTTCAGGTCCATCATGTCCACGCCGCCGGAAAGCAGCTCCTGGAACGCGGTCGAGCTGTCGGGGATGATGCGATAGATGAACTGGTCGATGTTCGGCCTGCCCTCAAAATAATCGTCATTCGCGTCGAGGACGATCTTCTGGCCGGAGATCCATTCCCTGAACTTGTAGGGGCCGGTGCCCACGGGGTGGCGGTTGAAGGCGTCGGTGTTGATGTCCTTGCCTTCGAGCAGGTGTTTGGGGATCATTCCGGCGGCCCAGCTTTCGAGGGCCGGAGAAAAAGGTTTCCGATAGGTCACGCGGAACACATACCTGCTCACGACCTCGGCTTTTTTCACGACCATGTAGGAGCTGCTGTAGGGCGTGGCGACTTTGGGGTCGATGAATTTCCTGTAGGTGAACAGGCAGTCTTCGGCGGTGAACTCTACGCCGTCGTGCCACTTCACTCCCTTGCGGAGATAAAAGGTGATCGTTTTCCCGCGGTTTGTAACGGTCCACCGTTCGGCCAGGTCGCCGACAAGCTTGAGGTCCTTGTCGTACTTCACCAGGCCGTTGAAGACCTGGTCGTTGATCGTGCCCGACGCGGAGTCGTTCGCAATGACCGGATTCAGCCGCCGCGCGTCGCCGATGGAGCTCTCGATAAACGTATTCGGGTTCCGCTCGACCTTTTGGCCGCAGGCAGAGAGAAGAAGAATAAGGACAAGGATGTGCAGGGAAAATTTATTCATCTAAAAGAATTCGCCTAACGCACAGGTGCGTGGAAAATCGTGCAGAATGCTAAAACGGGTTCTGCTTTTCCAATCGGGATTGCCCCGTTTTTTCTTCCGCGCTTATCTGCGTCCAGAAGGGCTCGCTTTCAAAAACAAAAGGGTAGGCAACGCCTACCCTGTGAGTCCGTGGAACGGTCACGACTGCATGCCAACTATTTTGTCGGCGTCGGCGCCTGAACCGGAGCAGGCGGTGCGAGCGGAACAGCCGGAGCTGCCTGGTCCTGCTTCAGGTTCTCCATGACCGAACTCCGATGGCTTGACGAGAGCGCGAGACTGAGCGACGTGATCATGAAAATGACCGCCGCCGTTGTGGTGACCTTTGACAGGACGCTTTGCGTTCCGCGCGGGCCGAACACGGTCTGGGACGCGCCGCCGAATGCCGCGCCGATATCAGCGCCTTTACCCTTTTGCAAGAGCACTATCCCGATCAGGATGCCGGACACTATGACATGAAGTGATACTAAAAAAATACGCATTGTTGCCTCCTTGAAGATATTCCTAAACTGCAGATCACGGAGAACGTCGAGAAAGATTCACATAAGTAATTCAAAATGTAAAACTCTGCGGTCTCTGCGTTCTCTGCGGTGATAAAAGGTTTTACTTGAAGTTCACCAGTGCCGCAAACGATTCGGGCTTCAAACTTGCGCCGCCCACCAGTGCGCCGTCAATGTCGGGTTTCGCCATGAGCTGAGATACATTATCGGGCGTTACGCTCCCGCCGTACTGGATGCGAAGGCCCTCGGCGACGTCGGCGTTGTACGCCGCCTTCACCTTCCCGCGGATGAATGCGTGGATCTCGTTCGCCTGGTCCGGTGTGGCGGTCTTACCGGTGCCGATTGCCCAGACCGGTTCATAGGCAATGACGATCTTCTGCATTTCAGCGGCAGTCACGCCCTTGAACGCGCCCATGACCTGTCGTTCGATCACTTCGTTCGCTTTGCCGGCTTCGCGTTCGCTCAGGAGTTCTCCGACACAGACGATCGGCAGCAGTCCCTTGTTCAGGGCCTGCCGGATCTTTTTGTTCACCGTCCCGTCGGTTTCACCGAAGTACTGACGGCGTTCACTGTGGCCTATGATAACATACTTGCAGCCCAAATCCAACAGCATTTCAGCGGAAATCTCGCCGGTAAAGGCGCCTTTGTCCTCCCAATGCATGTTCTGGGCGGCAAGTCCGATGTTCGTGTCCCGGATGACGTCAATTATGCCGGGAATGGCGGTGAAGGGAGGCGCAACCACGACGTCACGATCCTTGGTGTTGATCACCGCATAAGCGATCTTGCGAACGAGTTCGCATGCTTCGACGGTGGTCTTGTTCATTTTCCAGTTGCCCGCTATGATAGGCCTTCTTTTCGGATTCATGAGAAACCCCTTGTCTCTCGCGGAGTCGCGGAGGACGCGGAGAATTATTCTCAGCGTCCCTGCGAGAAAAATTGTTTTATTCTTTATCGTCGGTAAGCGCCGCTAGGCCCGGCAGTTCCTTGCCTTCGAGCAGCTCCAGCGACGCGCCGCCGCCGGTGGAGATGAAGGTGATGCTGTAGGACACGCCGGCCTTGTGCACGGCCACGTCCGTGTCGCCGCCGCCGACGATGGTGGTCGCATAGGCATCAGCGACCGCGCGGGCCACGGCGAAGGTGCCGCGGGAATAAGCGTCCTTTTCGAACATGCCAATGGGACAGTTCCAGATGATGGTCTTGGCGTCCTGGATCGCCTCGGCAAAGAGCCGGACCGTTGCCGGGCCGATGTCGAGGCCCACCCAGCCCTTCGGGATCTCCTGGGACGTGACGATTTTTGTCTCAGCCCCGTCATTCATATTCTCGGCCACCACGAAATCCACTGGCAGATAGAATTTGACGCCCTTTTCGCGGGCGCTATTTCTGATGCGCATGGCAGTCTCGATCATGTCCGGCTCGACCAGCGAGTTTCCGACTTCGTCGCCCCAGGCCTTATTGAAGGTAAAGGCCATGGCGCCGCCGACGATCACTTTGTCCACTTTGTTCTTGAGGTTCTCGATCACCCCGATTTTCCCCGAAACCTTGGCGCCGCCCAGGATCGCAACGAAGGGCCGCACGGGATTCGCAACGGCTTTTTGCAGATAATCGATTTCCTTCTTCATGAGAAATCCCGCTACGGACTGTTTAACGAACTTGGTGATACCGTAGGTGGAGGCATGGGCGCGGTGCGCCGTGCCGAAGGCGTCGTCCACATATACATCGGTGAAGGCAGCGAGGGCCTTCGAAAAACCTTCGTCGTTCTTTTCTTCTTCTTCGTGGAACCGGAGGTTCTCGAGCAGCAGCACATCGCCGGGCCGCATGCCGGCGACCAGGTGTTCCACGTCCGGGCCGATGCAGTCCTTGGCGAATGTCACTTCCTTGTTCAGGAGACGGTGCAGCCGCAGGGCCACCGGGGCCAGGCTGTATTTGGGACTCGGTTTGCCTTTGGGCCGTCCCAGGTGCGAGGCCAGGATCACCTTGGCGCCTGCATCGAGGGCGTAGTTGATGGTGGGAAGCGTCGAACGGATCCTGCCGTCGTCGGTGATGTTGCCGTTGTCGTCGAGCGGCACGTTGAAGTCGGCGCGGATGAAGACCCGCTTGTTCTTCAGGTCGACTTTTTCGATGGTTTTTTTATCCATTAATTAATGAAACTCCAAAATCTGCCACGTAGACAGGGAGGCGCAGAGTTTGTCTTGTTTTAAATCATGAAACCCGGGTCTCTGTGTCTCAGTGCCTCTGTGGCCAATTCATTTACAGCCCCTTCTTCGCCACCAGGATCGCCAGGTCGCGGAGCCGGTTGGAGTAGCCCCACTCGTTGTCGTACCACGAGATCACCTTCACCATGGTGCCTTCCATGACGCTCGTCAAGCCCGCGTCCACGATGGAAGAATGCGGGTTGCCCTTGAAGTCGATGGATACGAGCGGCGCTTCTTCGAACTGCAGGATGCCGTTCAGCTTGCCCTCGGCAGCGGACTTGAGCGCAGCATTCACCTCTTCCTTGGTGGTCTTTTTCGAGACCTCGAACACGACGTCCACGACCGAGACATCCGGCGTGGGTACGCGGAGTGACATGCCGTCGAGCTTGCCCTTCAGCTCCGGGAGCACGAGGGAGACTGCCTTGGCCGCGCCGGTCGAGGTCGGGATGATGGACACCGCGGCTGCCCGGGCGCGTCGCAGGTCCTTGTGCGGCAGGTCGAGGAGCTTCTGGTCGTTGGTGTAGGAGTGGATCGTGTTCATGAGGCCGTGCACGATGCCGAAGTTCTCGTGGATCACCTTGGTCATGGGCGCCAGGCAGTTCGTGGTGCAGGAGGCGTTCGAGATGATGTGGTGCTTTGCCGGGTCATAGGCGTGCTCGTTCACGCCGATCACGAAGGTCGCATCCGGGTCCTTGGCCGGGGCAGAGATGAGGACCTTCTTCGCGCCCGCAGTCATGTGCTTGCCGGCGCTCGCCTTGTCCAGGAACAGACCGGTGCACTCCAGGGCGATGTCGATCTTGAGGTCCTTCCAGGGCAGTTCAGCCGGGTCCTTCTTGGCAATGACGGCGATTTCTCTGCCGTCCACGATGATTTTGCCGTCGCCGGCCTTTACGTCATGGGGAAATTCGCCGAAGGTGGAGTCCCATTTCAGCAGGTGCGCGAGCGTCTTGGTATCCGTAAGGTCATTGATCGCCACGATCTCGATGTCCTTGTTGCCCTGCGAAGCGCGGAACACGTTCCTGCCGATACGTCCGAATCCGTTGATTGCAACTCTCACTGCCATGGTAGCCTCCTTGGGTTTTTAAATTCGAGGGGCAAGGGTCAAGGGGCAAGGGTCAAGAAAAATCCAGCCTGCGGACTCCCGTGACCCATGACCCCTGCCCCTTGACCCTTAGTCCAGCTTATGTATCACCAGCCCCGTCAGCAGCTTGGGGTAGAAGTACGTCGCTTTCTGCGGCATCCGTTCGCCGACTGTTGCCACATCCTTCACTTCCTGCACCTTGGTGGGGTTCATGAAAAAGACCAGTTCCACGGCGTCGTCGTGGACCCGCTTGTCCGCCTCAGCAGCGTCCTTGATGTATTCGATGTTGAGCCCCAGCTTGTGCGTTTCCATCTTGATCCCCAGGAGCCTGTCGATGATCAGGTGATGGAGAATCGAGACGTCCAGCCTCCGGTACGCGGGAGACTTGGACGGGAGCAGCGCATCCATGTCCGCTTCGTTCCGCAGCGAGAGGAGGTAGTAACTGTGTTCTCCCTTGACCCGCATGCCGAAGACATGGGCATGATCCGCGCGGTGTGCCATGGTGTCCAGGACCGTGTGCAAATCCTTGGCTTCGGACCTTTTGTCGAAATCAATACGCTCGATGTTGAAGTACCGGTTCAGGTCGTCCTCGAAGCGCCGCGGATCGAAGTTCGCCAGGTTGAACAGAACGCGGTGCGCAGGAAGAATCGTGAGCCCCGGATCTTCCAGCCGGGCCAGGAACATGGCTGTGTAATTGTAGCCTTCCTCGCCCGTAGAGGATGAACCCGCTGCCTTGCGGCGTTCGTTTCGATAATTTAAAGCCGTGTCGTACCGGTGGTGACCGTCGGCGATGAAGATCTGTTTGCCGGCCATTTCCCGCACAATGGTCTCGATATCGTTTTTGTCGTTCAGGGGCCAAGCGCGGTGGACCACATTGTCGCTGCTTTTTACTTCCAGCTCGGGCTTGCCCGCGACCTTCGCAAGGATGCCCGAAATTTTCCCCTGCGGATCGGAGAAGAGCGAAAAAATCTGGCTGAAGCTCGCCTTGCACGCGCGCAGGAGATTCAGGCGGTCCGTCTTGGGGCCGGAGAGGGTCGTCTCGTGGGGCTTGACTACGCCCGAGTCGTAGTCCTCGATCCTGACCAGGCTGATGAAGCCGCGCAGTTTCTTGACGTCCTCGCCTGCATGGTACTCCATCTCATATATGTAGAAAGCCGGCTCCGCGCCCTGCTGCAGAATATTTGTGCGCGACCAGTCTTCCAGTATTGCCGCTGCCCTCGTGTACCGGTTGTCTTCTTCGGTGTCGCCGGGGCTTGCCAGTCCGTATTCGAGCCGGATCACATTGTACGGGCTTTTTCTGTACAAATCCTGCTGCTCTGCCGGCGATATGATATCGTAAGGCGGACAGACGAGGTTGTGGATCTTTCCCGCTTTTGCCTGGTTGTAAACCATTCCCCGAAAGGGGGCTATAGTCGCCATGTATCGATGTCCTTGCTGGTGAACAGGCTGGAAATATGCTTCAAAAGACCTCTTTTATAGCACAGGGCCTGATTTATTGTCAACAGATTTTCGGGCTGGATGCCGGGAGCAAACCTTAATGAGTCGAATGGTCCTCAAGGGAAATGGATGCCTATTAAAGGCTTTGGCTGATGATCAGCCCACCTGTGTGCTTTATTGGTAAATATTGCCGTATAATATGGCTATTCATCGATATAAATAGCAGTTTCATCCCACATGCGGCATATTTAATTGCGCTGAATTCAACTCTTCATTAGCTTTAGGAATTTGCGGATCCTTTTGGCGTTGGTTCCGATATCGCTGACACCGACCCGGGATTCGGAACGGATGTCGACCCGGCTGCCTTCGCCTTCAGCCAAAATCCGGATGACGATGTCGTCCTTGAAGCCGAACCAAAAGGTGCGGTCAACCGCTTCAATGCGTCCCTCACTCGGGGCCATGGCCACTATATCCCAGCCCATGTGGCGAGCGACGGTAAGCGCCTTTTCGAAGGCAACACGGGCTGATACGGGCATTACCAGGGACCGGATATCAGGGTATGCCTTGAGTTGCTGGGCCGCAATCTCCTCGCCGCCGTATGATGCGGAGTTCGGCGCGTTTTTCCGGAGCGCGAGGATTGCCTTGAACTCCGGAGGGTTCCTGGTATCGGTCGTTATGTCGTGGATCGGCGGGACCCGTTTGGCGGCCTCCATCCAGGTCCAGGGAATGCCCGCGGTCACGAGGCCGAGGATGATGCCGGCTATTGCCAGGACTGCGCTTGGAAAAACTCTGTGATGCATCGACGATACGACGAGCCCGACGGCGCTGAACACGGCGGCGCATAGCCCGCCATAGGCGGCCCATCGCAGCATGCCGATGCCCATCATGAAATTCCACCATCCCCAGCGGCTGCCGAAGCCCGCGAAAGCTTCCATGGCAACGAAAATCAGCGCAAGCAGGAGGCCCGTAAGGGCAAGGGGAGACAGCCTGTGATCGCTCGTCATTTTTTTCTCCCGAAGAGCTCGACCAGGCGCTCGTAATCGTCTCGCCTATCCATGTCGAACAGGACGCCTTCGTCAAGACCGGGCAGCTCCAGCACGCGACGGCTCTCTTTTCTGACAATGTCGCGAAGGGTGATCCCGGAAAAAATCTCATCCAGGACCGTCCTGGGGAACAGGCCGGGGTGGCCCCGTCGTCCTTGGTAACAGGGGATGATGATCTTATCAGGAAATCTGTCATGCATGTCCATCAAGGCTATGATCGACTGGGGACTGACGAGCGGGTGATCGGAGAGACAGACGAGGACCGCGGAAGGGGAGTGATCCAGCGCCCGGACCCCGGTCCTGACGGATTCCGCCATATCGCTGCCTGCGGACGTGTTTACCGCGATGGTCACGGGCAGTCCCGTGAGGGTCTTGGTGATCCCGTTGTCCGCCGTGCTGACGACGACTACGACGTTGCCTACATCGGCCGCGAAAAGAGCGTCGATGCAGTGTCCGATGACCGGCTTGTTATCGAGCAGGAGAAGCTGTTTGGTCCGTCCCATCCTGCTGGACGAGCCTGCCGCAAGAAGAAGCGCCGATACGCGGTTTCCCATTTGCTCTCCTCAGTTGAATGATCTGCGCCATGATGCTTACGGCAATTTCCTCGGGGGTGACGGAACCCACGGGAAGGCCCACGTGAATCACGATCCGGCTGATGTCCTCCTGCGAAAACCCGGCTTCCTGAAGCGATTTATGCAGCAGGGCCTTTTTGCGCTTGCTGCCCAGAAGGCCGATATAGCAGGCCCCGGTCATGAGCGCGGCCTTGACTGCGTCGAGGTCGTGGTTATGGCCCCGCGTGGCAACGACGATGAACGTGCCGCTCTCGACGGGCACCTGTTCAAAGGCCCGGGAAAACTCGTTTACGAGCAGGTCTGTTGCATCAGGGATGTTTTCCCGGTTTGCGAATTCCTGCCGGTCATCGACCACGGTCACGCGAAAGCCGGTGAAGCGCGCGAGCTTGGTCAGCGTCTTTCCCACGTGACCCGCGCCGAGGATCACGAGATGGGGTTCCTGCATCATCGGTTCGATGTAGACCAGGACCGCGCCTCCGCACACGAGCCCGCCTTCCTTCTCCGTGAGCTCGAAGGGGAGGGTCAGAGGACTGCCGTCCTTCATGGACATGCGTGCAGCCGTAACCACGTCGGCTTCAAGACAGCCGCCGCCCAGGGTCCCCAGGATCGAGCCGTCATCGCGAACGAGCATCTTGGCGCCCTGCTTCTGGGGCGATGAGCCCCGGCACTCGACGATCGTGGCAATGGCGGAAGTGCGGCCAAGGCGTTTGAGCCGGAGAGCTTCTTCATAGATCTGCACGGAGCACCTCATTCGAAAGAATACGGGGCAAGGGGCCGGGGTCCAGGGTCCGGCGAAAACCTAACACCGATATCCCAATGTCTTTTCAGGGGATCGAACGGTCTTGCAAAAAGCTTGTGACCATCAGTACTCTTTCAGGCTGTTCCGGCTCTTTTGGACCCTCGGAGCCGGGCCCCGGGACCCTAGCCTTTCATCGCCGCGAGCACGGTTTCCGGCTTCATGGGCAATTGCCGTATGCGCGCGCCCGTTGCCTTGAACACCGCATTCGCCACTGCCGGCGCGACTGGAGGCAGGCCGGGTTCGCCGATGCCGCCCAGCTGCTCTCCGCTTTTTACGATATGGACGTCCACCTCGGGCGCTTCTTCCATGCGCAGAAGCTCGTAATCAGCGAAGTTCTCGGACTTGATGCCGCCGTTTGCGATCTCGATCTTCTCCTTGAGCGCTGCAGAGAGACCCATGGTGATGCAGCCCATCATCTGGGCCGAGACGATGGCGGGGTTCACCGTTGACCCGCAGTCCACGGCGCAGGTGACCTTGTGTACGGTGATTGCGCCGCTTTTGTTATTGACCGAGACCTCCGCAACCTGGGCCACATAGCTTCCGAAGGAAAGCTGGTAGGCGATGCCGCGCGCCTGGCCCCGGGCGAGGGGCTTGCCCCAGCCGGCCTTTTCCGCGGCCACTTCGAGCACTTTGTATGCACGCGGATGGTTCCTGAGCAGCCCGAGCCGGAACTCGAGGGGGTCCTTCTGTGCCGCATGGGAGAGTTCGTCAACGAAGCTCTCGACCGTGAAGCCGTTGTGCGAACTGCCGACGGACCGCCAGAAGCCCACCGGTACGGGCGTGTCGATGCGCATATACTCGACTGCGACGTTCGGGATTTCATATTCCAGGTCCCGGACGCCTTCCACTGCCGCGCTGTCGATGCCCTCCTTCATCATCTGCGGGAAGACGCGGGCAAAAATGGAAGGGCAGACGATCTTGTGAGACCAGGCAACGGCCCGCCCCGCCTTGTCGACGGCGCCCTGAAGCCTGCTCATGTTCATGGGGCGGTAGAAATCGTTCCGGA
The DNA here is from genome assembly GCA_027456925.1 of Nitrospirota bacterium. Classification (GTDB taxonomy): domain Bacteria; phylum Nitrospirota; class UBA9217; order UBA9217; family UBA9217; genus JAJYKN01. Next base: position 2,215 of record DAIDTZ010000048.1, on the reverse strand, counting down.
TATCCTCCTCCCGTTTCCAGACCAGCTTGACCGGCTTTCCCGTGGAAAGGGACAGAAGCAGCGCCTCTTCCACGAAGTCCCGCTCAAAGCGTCTGCCGAACCCGCCGCCCAGGAACGTCGTATGCACGTTGATCTGCCCGGGCTTTAATCCCGTGAGCTCGGCGGCCAGGGCGAGCACGCCCGACTGGTTCTGCGTCGGCGCCCATATGTCGCAGCTGTCCTTCCGGACGTCGACCGTGCAGTTCATGGGCTCCATGGTGGCGTGCGACAGGTAGGGGAGAAGATAGGTCACATCGATTTTATTCGAGGCTGCGTTCAGGGCGTCCTGCACATTGCCGTCGTTCCGGGCAATGATGCCGTTCGCGTTCATCCGGTCGGCAAAATCCTTTTCCAGGGATGCGTTACTGAGCGCAGGGTATTTCGGGTCCTGCCAGTTCGCCTTGAGGGCGTCGCGGCCTTTCCAAGCTGCGTCGATCGTATCTGCGCAGACCGCCATGCCGCTCTGAATCGGCACGACGGCCTGGACGCCGGCCACGGCCCGGGCAGCGTCTTTGTCCGCGGAAGCGAGGTCTGCGCCGTAGGCAGGCGGCCTCGCAATAGCGGCGTAGAGCATGCCCGGCACGAAAGAGTCGATGCCGAATTGCGCCAGGCCGTTCACTTTGTCATGCATGTCGAGCCGTGGAATTTCCTTGCCGATGTAACGGAACTGGCTCTCTTTTTTGAGCGTGGGGTTCTGCGGAACTTGAAGTTTTGCCGCGTCCACGGAGAGCTTGCCGTAGGTGAGCATGCGGTTGGTCTTCAGGTTTTTCACCCTGCCCAGATCAACAGCGCACCCTTTGACTGCGACGTTCCATTTGCGGGCAGCCGCGATCAGAAGCATTTCCCGCGCCGCCGCCCCGGCCTTCCGGAGCGGTTCATACATGTGGCGGATGCTGGAACTGCCGCCGGTGGACTGGGTGCCCCACGCCGGGTCCTTGTAGGCGTCGGCCGCGGGAGCAACTTCCATGCGGACATTTTTCCAGTCAGCATCGAGTTCGTCGGCAACGATCATGGGAAGCGACGTATACACGCCCTGGCCCATTTCGGATTTATTTACGGTTACGACGACGATATTATCAGGCCGCACCTCGAGCCACACGCTCGGCCGGAAGCCGGGACCGGCATTCTCCAGTTCGGCGGCGGACAGAAGGCGGAAACCGGTTGATGTCGCGGCAACGGCAATGGCAAGGCCTGTTCCCGTCATCTTCAGGAATTGTCTTCTCGTGAGTTCGGTCTTCATTTTTTCCCTCCTGTTGAAGCGAGGCGGATGGCGCTTTTGATCTTCGGGTAGGTGCCGCAGCGGCAGAGGTTGCCGTTCATCTGTTCGATGATTTTGGCTTCGCTGGGCTTGGGGTTCTCGGCGAGGAGCGAGGCGGCCTGCATGATCTGGCCCGGCTGGCAGTAGCCGCACTGCTGGACCTGCTCCTTGATCCACGCCTGCTTCACCGGATGGTTCTCGGGAAGCCCTTCAATGGTGACGATCTTTTTGCCCTGTGCGCTTTCTGCCGGCGTCTGGCACGAGCGCTCGGCCTTGCCGTCGATATGGATTGTGCAGGAACCGCACATGCCGATGCCGCATCCGAACTTGGTGCCGGTGAGTTTGAGCCGCTCCCTGATGACCCAGACGAGCGGCACGTCCGGGGCAACATCCACCTGGTATGCCTTGCCGTTGATGTTGAGATTGATCATGGAAACACCTCCTGTTGGTTGGCATGGTTGGGTGAAATGCAGGAAAAGAACTGAGCAAATGGAAAAAAGACCGCCAAATACGCGGTCGCACACTTCTAGCTTAGCATCGGGAAGGGGAAAGTCAAGAATGAGCCTCTGCTGCGTGCTGCTTAAGTATTAGCCGTCGCGCAAGGTTCAAAATTCATTGATGGCATCGATCAGGCTTCTGAGCCTGCCGAAATCCTTGCGATTGAAATCGATAACAAGGCGCGGCAGATGGACAAGGTCCTCATCATCCAGTTCCGCGGGCAAGGCCAGGGAAGGCGCGATCTCTCCGCCCGGAAGCAGAATGTCGTGAAAGCGCTCCGTAAGCTTCCGGAGGTGCTCCGTACTGAGTTGCGACGTGATGCGGAACACGAGCTGTCCGTTAACATAACGCATGCTGTGGTAGCGGCTGTAGAACCGGTTGATCTTCGCGACTGCGGATTCTACGGAATCGACGCGCGCG
>DAIDTZ010000047.1 GCA_027456925.1 Nitrospirota bacterium | reverse complement strand
CGATCATGGTGATCCCGCTTATTTCCCTGTCAGCGGTGTTCATCGGCCTGTGGGTGACCGGTGTTGAGCTCAATATCTCCTCCATGATGGGCATGACCATGATCGTGGGCATCGTGACCGAGGTCGCCATTTTTTATTTCTCGGAGTACAGCGAGCTCGCGCAAACCATGGACATGCTTCCCGCATTGATCGAGGCGGGAAAGAACCGCATGAGGCCCATCGTCATGACTACGTTCGTGGCGATCCTGACCCTGCTGCCCCTGGCGTTGGCCCTGGGCCAGGGGGCCGCCATGCAACAGCCGCTTGCTGTCGCGATCATCGCCGGCTTGCTGGTCCAGATCCCGCTTGCGCTTATTGTGCTGCCGGCGCTATATTACCTGTTGTCGCCGGCGCAACTGAGAGAAAGCGGGCCGGATGGGGACAGGTAAGAACCATGCGCATACTGATCGTGGAAGATGAAAAGCCCCTGGCCGATATCCTGAAAAAAGGTCTCGAGGAAGAAGGGTATGCCGTGGACGTTGCATGCAACGGTGAAGACGGACAGCACCTGGCCTTAAACGAGCCTTCGGATCTCATGATCCTGGACATTATGCTGCCGGTTATCGACGGGATGACTATCCTCAAAAAAATCCGCGCGCGAGGGATCAAGACCCCGGTCCTCATGCTGACCGCCAAGGATGCCATAACCGACAAGGTGTCCGGGCTGGACAGCGGCGCTGATGATTATTTGACAAAACCCTTTTCCTTTGAAGAGCTGCTTGCGCGCATGAGAGTATTGCTGAGACGAAAGACAGGGGCGAAAACGACCCTTATCGCGATCAAGGACCTCACGCTTGACACGGCGACCCATGAGGTCAAAAGGCGGGGCAAGGCCATTGTCCTTTCAGCAAAGGAATACGCGCTGCTGGAATATCTGGCCGTCAACCGGAACAGTGTCCTGAGCAGAACGGCCTTGACGGAGCACCTGTATGACCAGGATTTCGACCTCGACAGCAATGTTATCGATGTTTTCATCAGCCGTCTCAGGAACAAGATCGATCGGGAATTTGATGATAAACTCGTTATTACCATGCGAGGCGCCGGTTATATGCTGAGGGGCTGAGATGTTTTCTTCGATCAAAGCGAAAATCATTCTTTTCTACGTTGCCGTTTTATTCCTCGTCCTCTCCGTGCTGGGGATATTCCTGTATTTCAGCCTTAATCAAATCGTATACAAATTCCTTGATGCAGGTTTGCTTGCAAAGGCAGAGGCGATTGCATCGCTGATTGATGTTGATAGAAATGACATCGACTTCAATCTATCCGATGACGTCATGTGGGAGTACCGTTCGCCGAGGTCAGGGAATTACTTTCAGGTGCGCCGCGCAGACGGGACGACCCTGGCAAAGTCGGTTTCGCTGGGGACGACGGAGCTGCCTCCGACCGGAAACGATTCCCGAACACAATTTACCACCATCCGCCTGAACGGCCGGACAGCGCGGCTCATTAATTTCCCGAACATTTCACGGGGAGAGAGCGGAAGCGCGGAAAAGAGGCGGATGCACGGATTGGTTATTCAGTGCGCGGAGGACATTGCATCCCAGTTGGATTTGCTGGAGGATTTTCGCAGTGTCCTGCTTGGCGGAGTGCTTTTTGTCATGTTCCTTTCCGCATCGGGCGGTTTCATCATAGCACGGAAAGCACTTGCTCCCGTGCTGGACATTTCGGAGACAATAGACAGGATTTCGGAACACGACCTTTCGACACGAGTGTCTCTCGAAGGCATTCCTCCTGAATTGAGGATTTTGGCCCATTCTTTTAACCGCACCTTCGGCAGAATGGAGGAGGCCTTCAACAAGCAGAAGCGGTTTGCGGCGGACGCCTCTCATGAGCTCAGAACGCCGCTATCGGTCATTCTGAGCCAGAGCGAGATCACGCTGAGAAAAGAAAGGACCGCGGAAGAATACAAAAACAGCCTGAAGGCAGTCGTGCAGGCGGCGCTGGCGATGTCGTCAACCGTTCGGAAACTGCTGACCTTAACCCGGCTCACAGCGGATAAGGTTGAGCTGAAGCTTGAAACCCTTGATGTCAAGGAACTCATAAACGACGCGGCAAGGCTGCTCCGCCCCCTTGCCGAGCAGAAAGGGGTCGGGATAGACACCTCGCAAATGTCCGCGGCACTATTGGTCCATGGAGATCGGGAAAAATTGCTGGAACTCTTTACCAACCTATTGGACAACTCCATTAAATACAATATCCCCGGCGGCCAGGTTCATATTTCCGCCAAGAAGGAGACGGAATTCATTGTGTGCGAAATTCAGGATACGGGAATCGGCATACCTGAAAGTGCGCTGGACAAAGTGTTCGATCGTTTTTACCGGGTAGACCATTCCCGTTCAAAAGAAATCGATGGCAGCGGATTGGGACTCAGCATCTGCCGGGAAATAGCCAGGCTTCATGGAGGCAAAATCGAGATTAGAAGCAAAGAGGGTGCGGGAACGGCTTTATCGGTATATCTGAAAGGAATGGATATGCAACTGTCTTCCAACAAGCAAAATCGAAGTTAATAACCCTCTGCTATTTTCCTCAGTTCGCCCTCGATGTAGCTTTTGTCTCAATTTTTTCATCACCTATGAATCGCATGGAAAGCCCGTGCTGAAAACGTCTTTAACCAACCCCGCATGTCCCTGGAGCGACCCTAAAAAATTACAACTCCGCACTAGGTCCACCTTGCCCCTTCTTTCTCCTATTTTTCTCCGGGAACAAAAGCCCTTTTCCTCTTGTCTAATGGAGTGAACCCGGACAAGAGGGGACATTCCCAGGAGAAAGGAGAGAGGCCATGAAGCAGATCGCATTCGCAATGCTCGCAGTCATTATCGCAGCACTAGGAGGGACGCCCGCTTACTCGTACAGCAGGCCGATAT
>DAIDTZ010000046.1 GCA_027456925.1 Nitrospirota bacterium | reverse complement strand
CCTTTGTCGGCGCCGTGGTCACGGGCGGCATCGTCGGGGTGATGGGATGGAAACGGGGCGGGCTCTGGCCGGAGCGGCTGCTGCTCGCGGGCGTGGGCCTGAGTTTTCTCTTCTCCGCGCTTCTGATGCTCATGATGAGCCTCTCATCCGATGAAGGCCTGAGACGCGCCATGCTCTGGATCTTCGGGGACCTTTCCATGTCGGAATGGTCCCGCATTCCCTACGGACTGGCCTTTATCTCCGCGGGGCTTCTCCTGTCGGCAACGAGGGCAAAGGCGCTCAACGCGCTTATCCTCGGCGATGAATTCGCGCACAGTCTGGGCTTCGCACCCCAGCGCGAACGGTTGATCCTGTTCATCGCTGTCGGCCTGATGACCGCCGCTTCAGTTTCCCTGGGCGGCATGATCGGCTTTATCGGCTTGCTCATTCCGCATATCATGCGGTTCTTTCTCGGGGCCGACGGCAGGCTGCTGATCCCGGCTTCGGCTTTGGGCGGCGGCTCGCTCCTGTGCATCGCCGATCTCCTCAGCCGGTCCGTCCTGCCGCCCATGGAACTTCCTGCAGGCGTGATCACCGCCATCATCGGCGCACCCTATTTTCTGTACCTGCTCAGGAGAAAAAATGTCCTCGCTATCTGATCCGCTGATCCTCGAACTTGACAGCGTCCGGTATTCCTATGAGAAGAACAAGGCCTTCATCAATGATCTTTCGTTTAAGGTAGGAGTGGGGGAGTTCATCGGTCTTCTCGGCGCAAACGGGTCCGGGAAGTCTACGATCATGAAGCTTGCGAGTGGAATTTTAAAACCAATATCGGGCACGGTTTCGCTCTGGGGCAAAGAGCTCCGCACCTTCAACAACCGGGACCGCGCAAAGCTGATCAGCTATCTGCCTCAAACGTTCGATATCACCGTGCCGTTCACGGTCAAAGAACTGGTCAACATGGGGCTCTATCCCTACGACATCCCGCCCGCGATGAGCGCTGATGAGGCCCTGGATGTGGTCGGGCTCGCAGGCAAAGCGGACGCCCACCTTACGGATTTAAGCGGCGGCGAGCGGCGGCGGACATTCATCGCCATGACGCTTGTGCAGGGAGCGGGGCTGCTGCTTCTCGACGAGCCGCTCGCGAACCTTGATATCAAATATCAGATCGAGCTGGTCAGGCTGCTGAAGAAACTCCGGCAGACGAGAAACATCGCTGTGGTCATGGCACTTCATGACATTAACATCGCGCTCCAGTTCGATACGGTGATGCTGATCAAAGACGGTAATCTCATCGGGACTGGCGTTCCCAAGGCGGTACTAACCCGCGATATGTTGAAGCGGGCGTTCGATGTGAACATGGAGGTTCGGCAATTTGAGGGCGGAGGGACGTATGTCAGCTATGAGGAGAATTTCCCCTCATAACGCTGCTTATGTTGTTCTTTCCCTGCGGATTGAAACAAGAAAACAAGGAATAAGAAAGCGGAAAGGGGTGAGATTCCCCTGCTGTCGCGCAACTGTGATGGAAACGAAAGCCGTGAAAGCCACTGGAAAAACAGTTTAACGGTGATTTCGGGAAGGCCGGCGAGTAGGGTGTCCTGAGCCAGGAGACGTCTTATTCCAATATTCACGCTGAAGGAGTGCAATATGAATACAATACCAGCGGCGTTGTCATAGGCGGTTTAATACCGTCGTTCGTGGTTAGCAGTACCTGCGGCGCCTCCGGTTGTTGCAGGAAAAATTATTACGAGGAGAGAACTATGACAACGCAAATAGAAACCGCCCGCAAAGGGCTTGCTACTCCGCAGATGGAGGCGGTCTCCACAGCGGAAGCTGTTTCAATTGACTATGTGAGAACAATGGTGGCCGAGGGAAAGATCGTCATTCCCTGGAATACGATCCGAAAGCCCAAAGCCGTCGGCATCGGCAAGGGGCTTCGTACGAAGGTAAATGCATCGATCGGCACGTCTTCGGATATTGTAGATTATGCCGGCGAGGTCAGGAAAGCGAAAGTTGCCGCAGCTGCAGGCGCGGACACGCTCATGGAGCTCTCGGTCGGTGGCGATCTGGACCGGGTGCGGCGCGAGGTGGTCGCCACGGTCGAGATCCCCGTCGGGAACGTGCCGCTGTACCAGGCTTTTTGCGAGGCAGGCAGGAAGTATGGAAATCCGAACAAGCTTGATGAGGAAATGCTGTTCGACCTTATCGAAAAACAGTGCGCAGACGGTATTGCATTCATGGCGATCCACTGCGGCATCAATCTCTACACCATCGAGCGCCTGAGAAAGCAGGGATACCGTTACGGCGGGCTGGTGAGCAAGGGCGGCGTCAGCATGGTCGCCTGGATGATCGCAAATAGGCGGGAAAACCCGTTGTATGAAAAATTCGACCGGGTGGTGTCCATCCTGAAAAAATACGATGTCGTGCTCTCGCTCGGCAACGGCCTGCGCGCTGGCGCGATCCATGATTCTTCCGACCGCGCGCAGGTCCAGGAATTGATCATCAACTGCGAACTTGCGGAGATCGGACGGGAAATGGGATGCCAGATGCTCGTCGAGGGCCCCGGACACGTTCCGCTTGATGAGATCGAGGGGAACATCCAGCTTCAAAAACGAATGAGCGGGGGCGCCCCCTACTACATGCTTGGACCGGTATCGACGGATGTGGCGCCGGGGTTCGATCACATTACGGCTGCGATCGGGGCGGCGCAGTCGAGCCGCTACGGCGCGGACCTGATCTGCTACATTACGCCTGCCGAACCCCGCGCGCTGCCGAACGAAGACGACGTGCGCCAGGGAGTTCAGGCGGCAAAAATTGCGGCTTATATCGGGGACATGAATAAGTATCCCGAGAAGGGCAGAACACGCGATAGGGAAATGAGCAAGGCGCGGCGCGATCTTGATTGGGAGAAGCAGTTTACGCTCGCACTCTATCCGGAAGAAGCAAGGGCGATCCGCAAGAGCCGGATGCCGGAGCAGGAAGATTCCTGTACCATGTGCGGCAGTTTCTGCGCAGCGAAAGGGGCCGGCAAACTTTTCGCCGATGACTTGAAACAGAGCATGAAATTGTAATTGCCCATCCCTTCCTGACCTAGGATGGGGAAACTTGTTGTGTCAGAGATGCTGTTAACCTCGGAAGGGAGTCCCTCTCTTGATGGATTGCATCGGGAGAAGGCATATGGTTGGACCGCTCGAACTCCTCTTCGCTTTTTTTCTCGATCTTGCGATCGGCGATCCTCGCTGGCTGCCTCATCCCGTTCGGATGATCGGGGGGGCGGCGTCAGGCTGGGAGGGCCGTCGACGTACGCCGGGGTTTTCGTTCAAAAACCGTTTATCGGCGAGATTCGTGCAAAGGACTATCGAACGGCAGCCGAGCAGTCTTTGTGCGTTGTTGCGGTCGCCGCAGGTATGGGAGTTCTGGCTGCTGTTTTTCTGATGCGATGGTGAAAAGTCCATTAATCGTTCGTCAACGCGCTTCACGGCCCATGGTGACAGGACTGGTATGAATGACCACGGCGGCAATATTTACGCACATTTCCGGAACAGTTTCTCAACCGGGGCGATCATTGATTTCAGCGCTTCCATCAACCCGCTCGGCATGCCCCGAACCGCCGAGGCCGAGATCCGGAAGCATATGAGACTTGTGCCGCATTATCCGGAGCCTTATGCCGAGACACTGTCGGCGGCCATTGCGGAACATTTTCGGTTGCGTCTCTCTTCGGTGCTCTGCGGCA
>DAIDTZ010000045.1 GCA_027456925.1 Nitrospirota bacterium | reverse complement strand
TTTGTGGGGATGTGGGCGATATTGTTTTTAGCGTCGATCGCGGCATATCCTGTCGCAGCAAAGGATGCATTGCCGCCGCCGGCACTTCAAATATCAGGCGCGCTGTCCGGCGGCTCGGCCGATCACTTGAAATTCAAGGCCCTCAAAAAACGGTTTACTTCCGGCCCGGAAGTGACGAAGGCCTGTCTGGGCTGCCACACGGAAGCAGGCAAACAATTCATCAAGAACATACACTGGACGTGGACCTACAAGGACCCGGAAACCGGCCAGACCCTGGGCAAGCGATATCTCGTTAATAACTTCTGCACCAATGCCCGGGGGAACGAGGGCATGTGCGCCGAGTGTCATCCCAGCTACGGATATAAAGACGACCATTTCGATTTTAAAGACCAGACGAAGATCGACTGCCTGGTTTGCCACGATACGACGGGCACCTATTATAAATTGCCGCCCACGAAAGGGAACGCGGCCTGCTCCATACTGTCCGTGAGCAAAGGGCCGATCGATCTGAGCAACGTGGCCCGGCATGTGGGGCTGCCGAAACGGCGGAATTGCGGGTCCTGTCATTTCTACGGCGGCGGGGGAGACAATGTGAAGCACGGCGATCTTTCTTCCGTACTGAACGACCCGCCAAAGTCTATTGACGTGCATATGGCGAAAGACGGGCTCAACCTGTCCTGCACCGCCTGCCATGTAACGAAGAATCATCTCTGGACGGGCAGCCGCTACGCGGTGCATGCCAAGGACACGAAGGGAATCGGCAAGGCCGGTCTTCGCCGGTATGTGACGACCTGTGAGGCCTGTCACGGGACCTATCCGCACAACAATCTTTCCTTAAAAGGTCTCAAGCTGAACAGCCACGTGGACAAAGTGGCCTGCGAGACCTGCCACATTCCCGCGTTCGCGCGGGGCGGCGTCGCCACCAAGACGGATTGGGACTGGAGCACCGCGGGCAGGACGAAGGATGGAAAGGGCTATACCATCGAAGACTATGTCCAGGGCAATGGGGGAAAGCGCGAAACCTACTGGTCCATCAAGGGCACCTTCAAGTACGCGGAAAACGTCGTGCCGTACTATGCGTGGTTCGACGGTCAGATGCACTATATCACCATCGACACGAAGTTCGACCCCTCGAAACAGCCGATTGAGATCAACCGCTTCAAAGGCTCCTACAGCGATCCGAAATCGCGCATCTGGCCGTTCAAGCGCATGCATACAAAGCAGCAATATGACAAGGTCAACAACACGCTCGTCTACACCCATCTCTGGGGCACCGATGACGCGGCTTTCTGGGGAAATTTCAATATGAAGAAAGCGATCGCCTACGGGATGAAGGAGTTCAACAAGCCCTATAGCGGACAATTCGGCTTTATCGAGACCTATTCTTACTGGCCGATCACCCATATGGTGGCCCCAAAAAAAGATGCGCTTACCTGCGGGGAATGTCACGCGCGGGAAGGCCGGTTGAAAAATGTCAACGGCTTTTATTTGCCCGGCCGGGACTACAACAGGTGGGTTGACGGTTTCGGACTGTTCCTTGTCTTCGCAACATTCCTCGGCGTGCTGGTTCATGCCGCTGTCCGTGGTTTCCTGGCCAAGAGGAGGAGAAAATAATGAGTACGCGAAAAGTAATGATCTACAGCCGCTTCGAGCGGTTCTGGCACTGGACGCAGATGGCGCTGATCGTGACGCTGCTCTTTACCGGGTTCGGCATCCACGGTTTTCATCACCTGATCAGTGTTGAACTCGCTGACAGGATTCACACCTTCAGCGCCTTGGGGGTCATGGTCCTGTGGTTGTTCGCCATTTCCTGGATCCTGACCACGGGCGTCTGGAAACAGTTCCTGCCGACCAGCCAGGGTCTCTGGCGCGTGGTCCGGTTTTATTCCTACGGCATCTTCAAAGGCGAATCGCATCCTTTCAAAAAGGCCTATAAGCGCAAACTCAACCCATTGCAGGCACTGACCTATCTGTCGCTCAAGCTGGTGTTGTTCCCGGCAATCTGGCTTTCGGGAGTTGCCTATCTTACCTATGGGTTATGGGAGCGCTTCACCTCCTCGGGCACACCGTTCGCGGCCGTTGCATTGATTCATACTGCCGCGGCTTTCGCCATCGTGGCATTCGTTACCATCCATGTCTATATGCTGACGACGGGACATTCATTCATAGGGCATGTCATGCCCATGGTCACCGGTTTCGACGAAGTGGACCTGTCGCCTGTTGAAGAAGCCTATCTGGAAGCTGATGAACGCGGCCATATCCGTTGAGATGGAATGCTCCGCAATATTGCACTGAAGAGTTCACCCTTCGGTAAAGGCGATTCCCGGCTGTGACGGTTATGGCAATAAGACGCTCATCGAAGACCGAAAGCATACAAAGAAGCGAGGAGAGTCCGATGATCCGCTCAAAAGTGCTGGCATTCATCGCATGGGTGTTCGTTTCGATCTGGAGCAGATCGATCAAGATCCGTTTTGTGAACAGAGGCATCCCGGAGGGGCTTGCGGCAGAGGGGAAAAATGTCATCTATGCCTTCTGGCACGGAAGCATGTTTTTGCTCTTTCACACGCATCGTAATTCCGGGATATTGATCCCGGCGAGCGAGAGCCGGGACGGGGAGATCATGGCAGGACTGCTCAGACGTTTCGGGTTCGATGTGGTGCGCGGATCGAGCAGGCGCAAGGGCGGTAAGGCGCTCCTCGGACTTATCAGCGGCATGCGCAGCGGCAAGACGGTCGCCATATCAGTCGACGGGCCCCGCGGCCCTCTCCACGAGGTGAAAGAAGGCGCAGTGTTCCTGGCGGCAAAACTGAACGCGCCCATCATACCAGTTGCGGCGGCGGCAAAGCGCTACCGAACCCTGGGCACGACATGGGATAAACTTGTTATTCCCGCGCCTTTCACCGAGGGGCTGGTACTCTATGGAGACCCGATCTTTGTGCAGGGCGCGTCGTACGAGGAAATCACGGCCAAACGCAACGAGCTCCAGACGGTTCTGCGCAGGCTGACGCGTGAGGCGAGTGACATGGCAGCGGCGCCGAAAAGAGTCGTCAGCATGCGCCGTCATCGGCCGTCAATTTAGCGTAAAGACGTCAAGGCCGGTCAGCGCATTGTCGTGCTTTTCTATTTTCACGAAAGCCCGCAATTCACTCATGAACTTCTGGTACAGACGCCTCCTCACCGCAACGAGTCGTTGGGCGTGTTCAGTATCTGTTCGCCAATCAGGCCGAATCCTATCGGCGTGTCGGTCGTGGAAGTCCTCGGCGTCGAAGGCCGCATTATCCGTATCAAAGGTCTGGACATGCGGGACGGGACGCCCGTCCTGGACATCAAGCCGGTGACGGGAAAGGGGAAAACCTAACGGACCGGGGAGGTGGACAATGGAACCGGGCGTAAAACCATGGCGCGGCATATCCCATGAAACGATCAGGTGGCGTCCAATGGTGGATGAAAAGGAGCGCATCGGCTCGCTTCTCGACGTTCAAACCGGCTCAAATTGACGGAACGCTGCGTCTTGCCGACAAGGCCCTTTCTGAAGCGAAAAAACCGGGACGAAACCGCGTAGAGGCATCGGCGCTAACCCGGATCAAGCCGCATGACGATGAATCCGGCGCAATCGTTCGTGAAAGGAGACGACGATGAGTTTGATAGTTGCGGACAGCGTCAAGCGATCGCAGAGTAAAAACGTCATTCTGCGTACGCTCGATATGGCGGGAACCCTTGTTCATGGGATAGTATCAGGGGCTCACCGGCGAGCTATTTAAAAAATTGACATTCTGCGCGTAGTGCTCATAGCTGCATCCGTTCCTCTTCTGAGGTGGAGAAAATAAGATATAATGGATATCATAGGGCCGCAAACCGACGGCAAGGAGTGCCGAAAACCTGTGAAAATCCAAGGAGGATGCTACCATGAACGCCAGCCAGTCCTGTCCCGTATCAAAACTTGAAAAACTGCTCGTCGCAACAGACCGCTCTCCGTTCAGCGAGGGTGCGATAGCCGCGGCGATAACTTTCGCAAAGCACTGTTCGAGCAAACTCTATGTCATGACGGTTGTAGAAACAAATCCGGAATATGAGACCGCCGGCGCGGAGTTTTTGCAGAAAGAAGAGGAAGAAGCCGTTCAGTACCTTGCATCCCTCAAGACGAGGGTGCTGGAAGAGATACCGTCATGCGAGGCGATTTTTCGCCACGGAGACAGCGCTTCCCGCCTTATCGTTGAAGAGGCGGCGCAAAAAAAAGTCGATATGATCGCGGTCGGCAGACGCGGCCGGCACGGGCTGGAAAAGGTCCTCCTCGGAAGCGCATCCGCCAAAGTCATCGGCCACGCACCCTGCAATGTCCTGGTTGTTCCCCGGGCAGCAAGGATCGAGTGCAAGAATATTCTGGTTGCGACGGACGGTTCGGAGCACGCCCGCATGGCGGCCCTGGAAGCGATCGAAATTGCGAAACGCTGCGGAAGCCGCCTAACGGCGATTTCCGTAGTCCCGTCGGAAGACGAGAAGGAAAAAGCCCGGGTCTATGCCGGCGATGCCGTGCAGGCGGCGCAGAAGGCCGGTATTTCCGCCGGGACAATGGCCCTCGTCGGGAAACCCCATGAAATCATCGCCGGGACCGCCAAAAGCATGGGCGCCGACCTGATCGTCATGGGCGCATACGGGAAAACAGGGCTCAAGAAACTTCTGATGGGGAGCACGACGGAAAAGGTGATCGGGCTTGCGAGCTGCGCTGTTCTGGTTGCAAAAACCGCTTAATAAAATACGGTCCATCCGGCGATGTTCAAACAGCAACTGTCAGGCCATTGTTCGGACGCAACGAGTCGATAAAAAAACCAAATCAGAACCCGGGCCGCGAGGTGCCAACGTGGCAACAGACTTGTTATCCTATTTGACCGGCCGATCCAGGCGGTTCATCATACTTGCAGCGTCCGTGCTCGCGCTTTTAATCGGCGCTATCGGCTATCTGTTCGGCGCCCGGGTCGGTTTTTCCGTTTTCTATCTTGTCCCCATCGCTCTCGCGACCTGGTACGGAGAGAAGTGGTCCGGCATGTTTGTGGCATGCGTGGGCGCAGCGACATGGTTTGTGTCCGACATCCTGGCCGGAGTCGCCGGCAGCGCTCCCTATGCATCGCTGTGGAACGGGATGGTGAGGCTCAGCTTTTTCAGCGTCATCGTTTTTCTGCTGAATGGATTCAAACGGGAAAAGTCCTTCGCTCGGGAAGATTACCTGACCGGGTTGGGGAACCGCAGGTATTTCTTTGAGCGCGCGGACGTTGAAATACAACGGTCAATTCGATACGGCCACCACTTCTCCCTGGCGTACATCGATATCGACGATTTCAAAGCGGTCAATGATAGATACGGGCATGCTGAAGGCGACGCTCTCCTGAAACAGGTCGGTCAGGCCATTGCAGGCCGTATCCGTAAAACAGATATTGCCGCAAGGCTGGGCGGCGATGAATTCGCAGTGCTTATTCCGGAAAGCGGCAATGAAGCGGCAAAGGTCTTTTTCTCTAAACTTCATGCTTTCCTTTCGGGCATCGCCCGCGGGAAGTCATGGCCTGTTACGTTCAGCATCGGGGTCGTGACGTTTAATAAGCCTCCGGAGTCTGTCGACGAAATGATCAGGATCGTAGACCGGCTGATGTATTCTGCGAAGAAAAGCGGCAAGAATCTCGTAAAATATGAAGTGCATGAAAAAGAGTGAATGCAGGAACGGCCTCGTCCACCGCATATTTGACATCGGCGTCTGGGCAAAGGGGATCAATGGCGCCCTCGAGGTTATCGGCGGAGTGTTGATTCTTGCCGTGAAAAAAAGCGCCATTACGAGCATCATACTATTGATCACTCAACAAGAGCTGATCGAAGACCCCCGTGACGCCGTTGCGACGCTGCTCCGCTCCGCCGTGGAGCATATCACGACGAGTTCGAAAATATTCGGCGGAATATATCTGGTCGTTCACGGCGTGACAAATGTTTTCCTGGTCATCGAGCTGTTGCGGAACAAGCTGTGGTCTTATCCGGCTGCAATTGCGTTTCTTTGCGCCTTCATCGGCTATCAAATCTACCGAATAACGCTCCACCATTCGCTGCTCTTGACGGTTGTTACCGGTCTGGATATGGCAATCGTGGTTCTGATCTGGCATGAATATATCGTTGCCAAAGGCAAACAAGCCTGATTGGGCCGAACAGCTGATTTGTCGCAGCCTTTTACGCGTATTCATACAAAATAAGATAAAATTACAGCAATCGTGAACCGTCAACTCGTTAAAATAGCGGGTCCTCTGATTGGGCTCATACTCTTCCTCGCGGCCCTCTGGGTCCTGCGCCATGCGCTCTCCGGGTATCACTACCGGGACCTCGCTGCGGGAGCGCGCGCCGTACCTGCTCCGCGTTTATTGTCCGCATTGCTGCTCACCGCCCTGAACTATCTCGTCCTGACCGGCTATGATGCGCTGGCATTCCGGTACATCCGCCGCACCCTCGAATACGGCAAGATCGCCTTCGCGTCGTTCATCGGCTATGCTTTCAGCAACAATATCGGCCTGTCCATGCTTGCGGGCAGCTCCGTGCGCTACCGGCTGTACACGTCCTGGGGCCTTTCAATACTGGAGGTCACGAAAATGGTGGCCTTCTACACCCTCACGCTCTGGCTCGGGCTCCTGTCCGTAGGAGGCTTCGCCTTCGTGGCAGAACCGGTCGCGCTGCCGGCCTTGATGAAATTGCCCTTTGCTTCGGTCCGACCAGTAGGCATTATTTTTCTTATCGTTGTGTGCGGCTATATCGGCTGGAGCGCGGTCCGGAAAAAGCCGATCATGATCCTGAATCGCGAAATCGAACTTCCTTCGACGCTCCTGTCGTTGACGCAGATCGCGCTATCGTCCCTTGACTGGCTGCTGGCCGGGTGCGTGCTCTATGTCCTCCTGCCGGAAGTCCCCGCACTGTCGTTTCCGTCATTCATCGGCATCTACCTCTTTGCCCAGGTGGTCGGCCTGGCGAGCCAGGTACCGGGCGGGCTCGGCGTTTTTGAGACCGTATTCATCCTGCTGCTCCCTCCCGGGCTCGCGGCTCCCCAGGCTGTCGGGGCCCTTCTCCTC
>DAIDTZ010000044.1 GCA_027456925.1 Nitrospirota bacterium | reverse complement strand
ATCGCAGCCCTTTCGCTCCATTTGGTTTTTTTATTCATAATTTATTATAGCAGAGAGAACGGAAAAGATAAAATCGGGAGAAATGCGACGGTAAATAGGCCGTAGAGGTCGCCCCTCGAAAACTTTTTAGTCAAGCCAGTAAATCTATCTATGACATTCCGGCAAATCTTCCACCCTCAGAGGGGAAGTAAAAGAAATAATATTGACATTATTTGACGTAATGCTGTAATCTCCAACACTAGAATTCCCCTAAAGGAGACAACGCTCGTGGCCATTAATAACTTAACCCAAAAACCCGCATCATATCGTTTTCTGATAAAGCTTGAGGCAGACGTACAGCACATTTGTAAGATGAGATCAACTGAATGGGAAGATTCATTGAATTGTGGGGCGTTCATTTTTGAATTGAAGGACAGTATCAACGGTTTTTTGTCGAAAGACTTGAAAAGCTGTACAAAGAAAGAAAAAAAAATCATAAAAGATTGCCTTATTGAGATTCGCAAGATATTGCGATTACTTCAAATCTCCTATGGAACAAAAGTCTCTTCCCTCACGATTCATAGCATGGTTTCGGACATGCGGAACTATATTCATGAAACTCGAACCAAACTTGGGAATGCGTTGCCGTAAGTTGTCGGCCGTAACACGCATAAACATTACGCTGCCAAAACAACAAGTACGGAAAGGACTTGTCATCTCAAAACTGAACCCTGAAATGCATGAGAGCGACAGATATTTGTGATTTACCGGCGAATCAATTCACTTTGAAAAGATTCGCTGGAATGACCGGCAGATTCCCCGAAGGGGGTGGAAGCTTGCCGCTTGAATCAGCGTTCCATACAATGTAATGACAAAAAAGGCGGCCCCGCACTTTCGGGGCCGCCCAAAATAGTCAATTTCATGTGTTACGAGAACCGACAAATGATGATGATGATCTACTTCCCGTGGCACTTCTTGTATTTTAAGCCGCTCCCGCAAGGGCACGGATCGTTCCGCCCCACTTTCTGACTTGCGTGGACCGGGGCGGGCTTGGCAGCCGCGGCCGCATCTCCTGCGCCCGCGAAGCTCAGGTTCGCGATCTGGCGGCGCTGCTTCCGCTCGATCGCCTCACCCTGCTCTTTGGCCGCGGCCTTGATGCGGAACAGGTTCTCGACGGTCGACTCGACGATGCGCAGCTTCATCTCCTCGAACATTTCGAAGCCTTCGCGTTTATACTCCACCAGCGGATCTTTCTGGCCATAGCCACGGAGGCCGATGCCTTCCTTCAAGTGGTCCATGGCGAGCAGGTGATCCTTCCACTGGTGGTCCACGGCCTGGAGCATGAACACCTTTTCAAGGTGGCGCATGAGCTCGGAGCCGATCTCCTGCTCCTTGTCCTCGTAGCTCTGCTTGATGGCGTTCCAAAGCTTCTCGCGGAACTCCTCGCGCGACAGGGACTGCGGGTCAATGTCGGTCAGACGAAAGGAAAATTTTGAAGCAAGGGCATCGGTAAGACCCGTAATGTCCCAGGTCTCGGCATAGGCGTCCTCGGGGCAGTAAAAACCAGTGACGCCGTCCAGCATGTCCTCGGCCAAACCGAGCACCGCCTCCTTCAGGTCTTCACCTGCCAGGATCTGGCGCCGCTGCTCGTAAATGACCTTTCTCTGCTGATTCATCACATCGTCATATTCGAGGATGTGTTTGCGGATCTCGAAGTTGTGCTCCTCGACTTTCTTCTGCGCGTTCTCGATGGCGCGCGATACCATGCGGTGCTCGATGGGGACGTCCTCTTCCATGCCCAGCCTGCCCATGAGGCCGGCAATACGGTCGGAGCCGAAGATGCGGAGCAGGTCATCCTCAAGAGACAGGTAAAACCGCGACGAACCGGGGTCTCCCTGGCGGCCCGAACGGCCGCGGAGCTGGTTGTCGATGCGGCGCGACTCGTGCCGTTCGGTGCCGAGGATGTGCAAACCGCCCGCGGCAATGACCTTTTCTTTTTCGCTTGCGCAAAGCGTTTTGTACTGCTCGAATGTTTTGTCCCACTCTTCCTGCGAATGCTCCTTGCTCTTGAGCGCCTGGCGGGTGAGCCCCTCGGGATTTCCGCCGAGAACGATGTCGGTCCCGCGGCCCGCCATGTTCGTGGCGATCGTGACCGCCGCATGTCGTCCGGCCTGGGCCACGATCTCGGCCTCCATCTCGTGGAATTTGGCGTTCAAGACGGTGTGCTTGATGCCTTTTTTCTTGAGCATCGCCGCCAGGGTCTCGGACTTGACGATCGAGATGGTGCCGACCAGCACGGGCTGGCCCTTCGCATGCAGCGCCTCGATCTCGGTGACGGCGGCGTTGAACTTCGCCTTCTCGGTCTTGTAGATGAAATCCGGACTGTCGGCGCGGATCATGGGCCGGTGCGTGGGAATCACGACCACGTCGAGGTTGTAGATCTTCGCGAATTCCGCGGCTTCTGTCTCGGCCGTGCCGGTCATGCCCGCGAGCTTGTTGTAGAGCCGGAAATAGTTCTGGAACGTAATGCTTGCCAGTGTCTGGTTCTCGTTCTCGATCTTGACGTTTTCCTTGGCCTCGCTGGCCTGGTGCAGGCCGGCGCTCCAGCGGCGTCCCGGCATGAGCCTGCCCGTAAATTCGTCGACGATCAGGACCTCGCCCTCCTTAACCACATAATCAACGTTCTTCTCGAACGTGTGGAGGGCGCGCAGCGACTGCAATATCTGGTGGGCCAGGTCCATAT
>DAIDTZ010000043.1 GCA_027456925.1 Nitrospirota bacterium | reverse complement strand
TATAGAGACGCCCAATTCTACATCAGCATGGTCGATGCCGTAAAAGCTCTTTCACTCCTGAAGGTCGTCCTTCCCAACCTTGCAACGACGGTCACCGGGTCGATCGACTTAACATGCGACCAGAACGCCAACCAGGTGCCTTACGATGCGGACGCAACAGCCTGGGCGCTGCTCGCGAGCACAGGCCAGACCTGCAGCCCCTATGCTACCTATGTCCAGAGCGGCCCGCTGACGTTCTCTACTTCGACATGGACTTACTATGGGTTGACAATTACCATGACCGGCAGCGGCTCTGCGCCCATTCCGCCCTGTAAGGCAACCTATGAGAGACTCTTGTACACACAAGGAACCACGACGATTACCGCAACGACCGACACCACCCAGAACTGCATAGCAAGCGATGGCAATTCTTGGCCCTGTCCCATTATCGTGAACAATCAGCCCCTCGACCTTGTTTCCGCCATCGATCAGACCCTGACCAGTTCGATCAGCTCATTGAACTCGTCTCTCACGAGCTCGCTGACCGGCACGACAGACGTACAGCAGGCCGTCACCGATATCCAGGCCCAGGCCTGCTGCGGCTGCACTTTGACATCGGGGTGCCCGGCCTGCACAACATCGTGCACGTCGCAGAGCCTCGCGAACTACATTCAAACAAATTTAAAATAACGACGGAGGAAGGCATGAATATGTCGGTCGAGAAAATAAAATTCCACTGGCTTTTACTGGTCGCCTTATTGTTCGTACTTCCGGCAACCGCGGGTGCGTCCAACCTCGAATACCCCTACATCTACAAATCCACAAGGGCAATGGGCATGGGCGGCGCCTACACAGCGGTGGGCGGCAGGGTAGACTCGCTGTTTTACAACCCCGCCGGCCTGATCAACATTCCCCAGGACAAGGGCTGGGAAGTGAATTTGATCAATCTGAGCGTTGAGGCTGGGAAGAACACCGAGAATATGCTGAAAGATATGAGGGACGCTTTCAATACCCAGAACGCTCCGGGAGACCCCGACAATACGGCAAGCGACGAACAATTGCGCGCGGTCAACGACGTTCTTGCAAAATATCGCGGCGACAACCTGCATCTGCGGGTCGCGGACTTTACGTCAATCGGCCACAGCTACGACCGGTGGGCCTTCGGCGTCGGCGGCATTGGAAGCGGCAGGCTGGATGCATTGACCCATCAGGGCTTCGGCTCGGACGGCTTCCTGGAAGTAAACGCCGACGCCCTTTACGGCGGCATCGGCGGCGTCAGCATCGGGTTGACGGACAACCTTTTCGCGGGCATATCGGTCAAATCCCTCCACCGGGATAGCCTGATCCATGATTTTACGGCCCGGGAACTGGTCGACAATCAAAATAATCTCAGCGACTATATCCAGAAAAACCTGAAAACGAGCGGAGACGCAACGGGGTTCGACCTCGGCGTCATCTGGAAATTTGCGCCGGGTTCCGCGCTCAAACCCTCTTTCGGCGCTTCCGTGCTCAATGTCGGAGATATGAACTTCGGCGCGGCCGGCACGCTGCCGCAGACAGTCAATGTGGGCTTCGCCATCAATCCGGATATCTCCTGGTCCCGGTCATTGACCGTGGCCGCCGATTATGTCGACGTACTGAATAATTTCAAACAGGACAAAGACAAGGCCAAGAGACTGCGATACGGCGCAGAACTGCAGCTCTTTGATATCCTGCCGGCTGAGATCGCCCTCCGCGCGGGCATGTATGAAAATTCGCCGACCTTCGGTCTGGACCTCAGGCTGCTCGTCTTCACTCTCTCCTATGCCATGTACACCGAGGAACTGGGCGCCTATGCGGGCCAGGACAAGGACAAGCGGCAACTCGTCACCCTGGATATCGGCTGGTAGAAAACAGTTACGAAGACCCAAAAAGGCGTGCTCCCGAAGAGCACGCCTTTTTGTTTTAACAGAAAAAGCACTTAGACACAGAAGAAGCGAATTAACATATGATAAAGGCGGATAAATTCGAGAGCAAGGCAATCACCTGTTGGGGGAACTACTATTTAAAGAAAAATCCGCCGTTATCCGACTCTTATCAGATTTGATCCGTGTCAAATGCCTTTTTTAGGTTTAACGGCCCATATCAACGAGCGCGTCCCGGGCCGCCTCACGGACGCCGGGATGATCGTCCTTTAGGCAAGCCTGCAGCGCGGCAACGGACGTCTCGTCCCTGATCATGCCGAGCACGGACGCGGCATCTCCCCTGATCGTCGGGTTCTCGTGGCTGAGGAGCGCAATGAGCCCTGGAATAGCTGTTTTGAGCTCATTCCGGTGTTCCCGGGCCAGCTCCTCGACCAGCGCCGTGGCCCCGAGCCGCACCCTGATGTTGTCATCGCCGAGCATATCGGCGACAAAACGGTACACCGTGGCATCCTGACGGAACAGCGCGATAATGTTGTCGAGAAAGCCCCTGCCCATGTAATCGATGAGCATATTGCGCATTTCAATATCGTTCATAAGATTACCGGCCTGTTATAGTTCCGGCAGGTCCCGCATTCCAATAATCGGTCTAAAAACGGCATTTGACACTGATAAAATCTGATAAGAGTCGGATAACGGCGGATTTTTCTTCAACTAGTAGTTCACTCAAGAGGTGATTGCCTTGCTTTCGAATTTATCCGCTTTTATCATATGTTAATCTGCTTCTTCCGTGTCTAAATGCTTTTTCTAGATCAGAGATTTAAAAAAAGGTCACTGTAAGGACCGTATCACCGGAGACACTCCCGGATGTGGCAATGATCGTCGTAGTTCCTGTGCTCAGGAACGTTGCAAAACCCTGTGAACCCTGGAACATGGAAATGGTCGCAACGGCTGTGTTCGACGACGTCCAGGTTACTGTCGATGTCAGATCCTCTGTCGTGCCGTCGGATAATACCCCCATTGCCGTAAACTGCACTCCTCCCCCCGTGATTACAATACTCGGATTGGACGGTGTCACCGAAAGAGAGGTCAGAACGGGCGCCGTTACGGTCAGCGTGATTGCCTGCGACGTAATTCCGCCAAAGCGCGCTGTAACAAGCGTCGTTCCCTGCGAGAGGGCTGTCGCCATTCCTTTCGATCCTGTTGCATTGCTCACGATTGCGACCTGACTATTGCTCGACGCCCATGTCGCTGATGCGGTTATGTCCCTTATCGTCCCGTCGGAGTACGTGCCCGAGGCAATAAACTGCTGTGTCATGCCCGTGGCGAGACTCGGGCCGGAAGGCGTTACTGCTATGGAGTTCAGGACCGCGGCATTGACGGTCAGTGCAGCCGGATCAGATGTCGCTCCTCCGAACGACGCGGTTATCAACGTCCTTCCGGGGCTGACGGATACGGCAAGTCCCTTCGATCCCGCTGTATTCCCGACTGTGGCGACCGTCGGCGAGGATGAGCTCCATACTGCATAGACGGAAAGATCCTGGGTCGTCCCGCCTGTCGTCAGAACGCCGACGGCAGTGAATTGCTGTGTGGCTCCGAGCACGATGGTTGCGACTGCCGGGGTGATTGAAAGAGACGCTACTGTTGACGAAGTAAGCGTTGTCGTCCCGCTGACCGTTCCGAACACAGCAGTGATCGCTGTCGAACCGGTTGTGGAAGCAGCGGCCTGGGCCAGACCGGTGCTGTTGATCGATGCAATGCTCGTGTCCGAAGAGTTCCAGGTGACATATGCTGAAAGATCCTGCGTTGCCCCGTTCGCGAGCGTTCCGGTGGCGCTGAATTGGATTGCGGTACCGCTGGCAATAGTCGGGTCAGGGGGCGAAACCGTAATAGCCGTCGGCACAGAGGCGGTAACAACGGCAGACTCGCTCATGCCCTGATAGGTAGCATTGATGGTCGTTGAGCCGGGTGCTGCTGCCGCAACAAGTCCCTTGGAATTCACCACTGCTACTGCCGGGGTTGTTGAAGTCCATACAACCAAAGTCGTCACATTCAGATGCGCATTATTGTCATAATTTGCCATGGCGCTCAGCTGCGTTGTCGTGCCCGGCGCGATGCTTGAGCTGGAGGGGCTGATCGTTACGGAAACGAGATGGGCGGGAGGAGGGGGTGTTATTTCACTTGCTCTACATGCCGTTAAAAGCAGCGCGGCGGCAAATATGATCCTCGTCCTTCTGAGCCAGGTCATCATGGTAGTTTGTCCGGAGAAGAGTAAAAATGCCCCTTCTTTCTTTCTGATTAAATTTTATCACCTTTTTGAAGAGGATTACACCGGGCTGGGAATATTTGACAAGGGGTCCGGTCAAAATCAGACATCCGGGCCGCCGGGCTACATGTGCGCTTTCGCTTCCGTCAGCAGGTTCTTGACCCGCTTCAGGCGATAGAACGATTCCCGCTCACGCTCGCCGATGTACTGGGTAATGGTCTTGATCTGGACTTTTATGCCGGGGAGCACCATTTCTTCGAGCACCTTGATCCGTCTCGTGGTCCGCAGGATCTCTTCGCCGAGCCGCTTGAGTTTGGATTCGTACTCCGCAATATGCAGCATTGACTCCAGCAGTTTTTCGAACAGGACGGCCCCCTCTTCGAGGTGCGGCGTCGTTCCCCGCTCGTCGTAGCCCCGTTTGTCCGCGTCCCTGACCGGTGTTTCATGAAATGCAATGTCCTTGTAGCGCAAGCCCCAGATGCTCTTTTCTATCACATCAATGCCGAATTCGCGCTCCGTGGCCACGGTGATCGATTCGACGAAGTCCTTCCCCTCGTGCC
>DAIDTZ010000042.1 GCA_027456925.1 Nitrospirota bacterium | reverse complement strand
CTTCTGAACGGACCTGGGCCGTGAGCACCCGCCCGCGAGCGCGAGCACCGCCATCGCAACTGCAAAAAAACGTTTCATATGTTTCTGCATTCTCCTTACCTGATTTCTCGACCTATCCCCGATAGGTTCGCGCAAATTTGTTTTCCCTGTTGGGTGGGGCAAAGGACTGCAAAGAGGAAGTCCCGGGAAACCGGCACGCCGGCGCTGCACGAGGAAAGAGAGGGGGCGCTATCCTTTGCCCAACTTTCTTTTTACGACCAAATTCCTGGCCGCTGTCCGCACTGCTTCGGGAATGCCGCGGCTCCGTTCCAGGAGAGTCAGCTCCCGGTCGGGCAGCCTGTTCACAAAAGGAAGCGAAATGCCGACCGGCGTCTTGGGATTGTTCACCAGGGAGCTGACGACCGTATTCTTTCTCGTCCACTCGGCGTTCGACCCGATCTTGCGGATGACGTCCTCGCTCAGGTTTTGCGATTTGGCGAAAAACTCCACCTCCCCGATGGTGATCCGGGGATTCGCGAGCACGGAGAGCGCTATTATTTTGCTCGATTCCCGGATCAGCAAACCGCGCGCGTCCTTGGCCCCTGATAAGGCAAGTTTGATCTTTTGAGCGGGGCTCATTCGCTGGATAATCTGCTGGATATTGAGTTTTTTCCCTTCCCCGTCGCCTTTTCCCTCTCCGGACGCCTCTGCCATAACAACATCGACCACCCGGACCCTGGCGATGTATTGTTTTATCTCTTCCGATGCGGTCAGGGCGATGAAGGCCAGCGTGGTCTCGTCCAGGTTGGGACAGAGGACCAGGTCGCGCAAAAGCTCCTCATCATCGCAGTAGGCCTGGGAGATACGGTCAAGGATGGAGGCCGGGGTATGAACATCAAGGACAATGGCTCGAAGGGCGATCGGCGAGCAGTGATCGACATCCAGGGGGAGCTGACGTCTGAAGCGCTTCGCGAATATGACTTGCCACCTCGTCGGCTGATCCATCTCCGTCTTCTCCCTCTTTCTCTTTCTGTGTCCGCTGCCCTAACCCGGACAAGCCGGAAAAGCTTCTGACAGGATAACAGGATAACATCGGGTAAGTGCGGATTTTGCTTAAATAACTTTCTGTAAATCCTGTTATCCTGTCAAAGGTTTAAGATTTTTCTATCCATTTTGCGCAGAATTTCATTCGTAACTGACTAAGTACACGCAGGAACAGGATGCGAAAAGAAAATATCCTGACGTCCTCTTTGGTTGTCAAACAAGAGAGCGGAGGTCCTCCGTCCCGCCGTGCCGCCCGATGACAAGGGGTCTCCGCTGAAAGCACGCGGCGACTGCGCTCTTACACGACCTTGTATCCGGCATCAACCACGGCCACGGAGAATTTTTCCGGGGCGACTTTGGCCTCGTCATAGGTGACTGCGGCCTCGGCCTTCTGCAGGTCGACCTTCGCGTCCTGTACGCCGGGCACGGCCTTGAGCGCCTTTGCCACCCGCATCACGCAATGATTGCACGTCATTCCCTGGATTTTGAGCGTCTTTGTTGTCATGGTATTCCTCCTTAAGCAAAAATGATGTTCATGATGCCCTCTACATAATACACGATTTGTCAAGAGAGGGAAAGGCCCTCCCTGGTCCATCGTGGACCGTGCGCAACGCATCACGTTATTTCAGTCCGAATTTCTCCATCCGGTAGATGAGCGTCGGCCTCGTAATGCCGAGGTACTCGGCCGCCCGCGTCTGGTTGCCTTTATGTTTTTCGAGCGCCTTGACAATGAGGCTTTTCTCCAATTCTTCCAGGGCGATTCCTTCGTCGGGGAGGTTCAAAATAATGTTTTCGACGCCGCTCTTTTCCTTTTTCAGCTTGTCCGGCAGATCAGCAAGCGTAACGGCGCTGCCGCGCTTCAGCACCGATGCCCGCTCCATGACGCTCTCCAGCTCGCGGACATTGCCGGGCCAGCCGTAGGACCGGAGCGCGGCCAGCGCCTCCGGCTCGATGCTCGTTGATGAGTCCTTGTTGAACTTTTTCAGAAAATAATTTACGAGCAGCGGAATATCCTCCCGCCGTTCGCGGAGCGGCGGCATGCGGAGACCGACGACGTTGATACGGTCGTACAGGTCTTCGCGGAACTTTCCTTCCGCGATGGCCTGTTCGATGTCCCGGTTCGTCGATGCGATGACCCGGACATCCACGGGGACGGCTTTTGCGCCGCCGACCCGGTCGACCGTCCGCTCCTGCAGGACCCGGAGTATTTTCGCCTGAAGGTCGATGCGAAGATCGCCGATCTCGTCCAGCAGGATCGTCCCGTTCTCGGCAAGTTCGAACTTTCCTGCTTTATCCTTGGCAGCGCCCGTAAATGCGCCCTTCACGTAGCCGAAGAGTTCGCTTTCGATCAGTGTCTCGGGAATGGCCGCGCAGTTGACGGCCACGAAAGGGCCCTTGGCGCGGGAACTGTTGAAATGGATGCCCTTCGCAAGAAGTTCCTTGCCTGTCCCCCGTTCTCCGGTGATAAGGACCGTGGCGTCGCTTGCAGCAACGCGGCCGGCCATTTCGAGCACTTCCCGCACCGGTTCACTCACACCGACAATGCTGTCGAAACGATAGCGGTCCGTGACCTCGGCCCGGAGCTCGACGTTTTCTTTTTCAAGCCTCCGCATCCTGATCGCGCGCTCCAGCGTCAGCCGGAGCTCATCGCGGTTAAAGGGCTTGGTGATGTAATCGAAGGCCCCCTGTTTCATTGCCTCGACCGCACTCTCGATGGTGCCGTAGGCCGTGATCATGACGACAGGAACAGCGGCGTCACGCTCCCTGACCTTCGCCAATACCTCCATACCGCTCATACCCGGCATGGTGATATCGGAGATGACCGCGTCGAAAGCGCCCTTTTCCAATAGCCGCAGCCCTTCCTCGCCGCTCCCCGCAGCCTCTACGCGATGTCCCGCCTCGGTCAGGCTGAACTCCATGACCCGGCGAAGGCTGTCGTCATCGTCTATGAGCAGGATGGAAGATTTTTTCATGGTCGATAATTTTGCCACAGAGACACAGAGGCTCGGAGAAAAATAAAAACAACTACTGAATACGTAAATGAGTGCTGCTGAAAACCTCCGCATTATAGCATCAGAGTCTCAAACCAATTTCACAGCTCCTGCGTGCTTCTCTCCATTTTTTCTCCGCGTCTCCGCGCCTCCGTGGCTAAACCTATACCGGGATATTCACCGTAAACGTCGGTCCCTTGCCCGGCTCGCTCACGACATCGATCTTGCCGCGATGGTTTTCGATGATCCGGTAGGTGATCGCGAGGCCGAGACCGGTGCCGTTCTTCTTGGTGGTGAAGAAGGGACTGAAAAGCTTTTTCCGGTTTTCCTCGGGAATGCCGATGCCCGTATCAGCGATCTTCACTTCGAGTGTGTTGTTTCGCAGACCGCTTTCCACCGTCAAGGTTCCGCCCGTTGGCATTGCCTGAATAGCGTTTAAAACGATGTTGAGGAACGCCTGTTTGAGCAGACCCTCGTCGAGGTTCCTCTTCCCGATCGAACCGTCCAGCCGCTTTTCGGTTGCGACCCCGGCTTTTCTGGCCTCCTGCGTCGTCAACAGCAACACGGATTCGAGGGCCTCGTTCACGTCCGTCTCGTGCAGCTCGGGCTGCTTGGGCCGGGCAAAACCGAGGAACTCCTGTACGATGTGGTTCAGCCGGTCCGATTCTTTCAGAAGGATCTGGATAAACTCGTACTTGGCCTCATCAGGCGAGTAATCGTCTTTCAGAATCTCGACAGCGCCCCTGATCGAGCCGAGCGGGTTGCGGATTTCATGGGCCATGCCGGCCGACAACTCCCCCAGGGCGGACAGCCGGTCAGCCCGCCTCAACTGTTCCTCGGTCTGAAAGAGGATATCGGTCTGTTCTTTTAATTTCCGGTGTGATTCGTCGAGCCGTTGGAGCGCCTCCTCATACCGCAGCCGCTGGTTGCGCTCCATCTGGCTCAGCACGCCCGTGACGCCGCCGATCAGGAGAAACAGGAAGAGTTCGACGTAATTGTAGACATCCAGGTAAGGGTCGTGCCAGTGCAGAAAAAGATGGGGAGAAAACAGCACAGCCGCCGCAATGGAAACGGTCACCCCGCCTTTCATCCCGTACCAGTATGCCCCCAGAATGATCGGCACGATATAGAGATGTCCGAGCACGCCGTGAAGCATGCCCTCCGCACCCCGACCTAGACTGTAGTGGATGAGTGAAATGACCGCGAGCAGGCCGGCAAGCACGTACGCTCTCGGACCTTTGACACGCCTGAATGTTGATTTCATCATACCTGGACATCAGGACAGGAGGGGGAACTTCCTGGCTCCTGTTTTGCTGCCGTGCATCGATAACGATAGTGCTTAAGCGTTCACGATGATCTACTCGGCGCGGCAAGAACTGAATAAATCTAACGTAATCCCCGCTGTTTGTCAAGAAATGACTGTTTCCCTTTCAGCGGCACAGAAACACAGACAGGGTTTGGTCTTGAACCACAAAAGACACGTTGTTCCACACGGTGCCGATACTATGATGACCATAACAATGAAGCATTCGAGCCATATCGACAACCTTACATGGCCCCTTTCTGTGATTGCTAGTATGCATAATTAAGTTGAAGTGCCCTGCCAGGGTACCTTCTTTATGCTTGACAAGGATTACCGAATCTGTTAACTTGCTACAATTCTATAACGGAAGGGAGGTGAAACTAAATGAAAAAGATTATTGCTCTTTTCACGGCAATGGCGTTTGCTCTTACCCTCGGCGTAGCAGCGTTCGCAGAGGAAGCAGCAGCACCGGCAGCCCCGGCAGCAGCAGCTCCTGCGAAGGCCCCTGTAAAGAAGGCCAAAAAAGAAAAGAAAGCCAAGAAGGTAAAGAAAGCCAGGAAAAAGGTAGCCAAGAAAAAGGTAGCCAAGAAAAAGGAAGCTGCAAAGAAGGAAGAGGCAGCACCGGCAGGCAAGTAGTATCCCTATACCGCTATTTCATTATACTCAGCGGAAAAAAATGTTATTTTGGATGAACGTTTTAAAGCAGGCGGAATCCCGCCTGCTTTTTTTATTCTCACTTCTACGTATCATGCACCTTCCCCCGCCGGTATCTAATCCCACCAGAGGAACAAATGTTTTGTTTTTTTGATTTCTTTAACAAGTCCATCGATTGAACCCGGGCCCTGATCAACGGCATCAGGACAAATATCGTATACTTCCTTGGCAAAGGCTTTCAAGTCTGCTGGCAGGGTTATAAATTCTATTTCGACCCAGTCGTTGTCGGCGCCGACGATGTCGAAGGGGGCTCTCTTTTCCCATTCCTTCAGCCAGTCAATCACGTCCCGATTGGAGATGTCATATTCGTCGCCGTTGGTGTGCATAATACGGAGGATGTCGTACTGGTCCGCTCCCTTCAGCACGCCGATTTTTTCGGCCTTGATCCCGGCACTCATCTCCGCCACGAACGCCATATAATGATGCGGCTGGAGTTTCCGGCGGAGATGGGCAAGGATGCTATCCGTTTTTTCCTCGGGCACCGACACGACGATGCCGGGGGCGATGATCTGGTACCCGTCCGCATCAAAACCGACAAGGCGCCCGATGCGTTCATGGGTTATTTCCTTCACCAGGATAAGAACCTGCCGGTCAAAACCGATGATCTTGGAGAGTTCCTCGGCGTAGGGAGACAAAACCGCCCATGTGCTGGTAACGCTGCTGGTCACGAGGGAGGCAATACTGCCCGTTGCGCCGGTGGCAAAGCCGTTTTTTATACGGCTCCCCGTCATACTGCTTGTCACGCCGCTTGCGAGGCTCCCTGTTGTTCTGCTTGCCATGCTTGGCGTCGGCCTGGTTGCCATGCTGCCGGTAGCCCTGCTTGCCATGCTTGGCGTCGGGCTGGTTGCCACGTTCCCGGTCGTCCTGCCGACAATGCCCGAGGTCAAGCTGTTTGTTACGGCGCTTGCCGCACTTTTAGTCGGACCTGTGGCGACGCTTTCTTTTATTCCGTTGTTTGCCCCCATCAGCAGCGGCACACAGAGGGCCGAAGCTGCCAGATACAGGCATTGCCGGAGCATCATGTTCATACGCTCTATTCCTCTTCGCAGAAAGCGGGATTCAAGGGGATACCGATGACTACGGCGCCCATTTTATCATACTCGTGTATAGAAAAACAATGGCTATGTATGATTCTGGGGAGGGACACCGGCTCAGATGGTTCTCGACGGGCAAATATCGAAGAGCACACATCCGTCATGTTTCGGTTTTCTTGCCTGGCAGACCGCCCTGCCGTGAAAGATAAGGAGGTGGGAAAGGTCCCCCCACTCTTTCCGCGGCGCAAGCAGCATCAGATCGTTCTCGATCTTGATGGGATCTTCATGCTTCGTCAAGCCGAGACGGTAGGCGAGTCGCTTGACATGGGTGTCCACGGCGATGCCGTCATTGATGCCGAAGGCGCTCGATAATACGATGTTTGCGGTCTTTCTCGCCACACCGGGCAGCAGGACCAGTTCTTCCATGGATTTCGGGACCTCGCCGTTGAACTGCGCAAGCACCATCTTTGCCGCGTTATTAATGTTCTTTGCCTTGTTCTTGTAGAAGTTGACCGACGCCACATCCTGCGCCAGTTTTTCCGGCGTCGTGTTCGCAAAATCCTCGATCTCGGGGTATTTCTTGAACAACGTCGCGGTCACCTTGTTCACCTGGATATCCGTCGTCTGCGCCGACAGGATGGTCGCCGCGAGGAGTTGGAACGGAGTGGAAAAAGTCAACGCCGTCTGCGGCGTCCCGGCATATTCCTTCTTGAGACGTTTTACTATTTCGGTTGCCTGTTTTTTTTTGTCCATGGCCCCTCCTGCCCGTTCATCAGAATACTTACTTTCCGGGAAACTCTTTTCCGCGTTGCGAGCGTCTCCAGATCGCGGGAACAAGCGCGAAGAGCGCCAGAATCGCAAAGGCCATGATCATCCTTGCGGATAGAATTTCCGAAAGCGAATTGAGCGATCCGATCTGCTGGCCGGCAAAAGCGTACACCACGGTGCCGGGAATGATGCCGAGCGACGTGGTCCAGGCAAATGTCCAAAGCGGGATCTTGGTGAGCCCCGAGAAAAAATTGATGAGGAAAAAAGGGAACACCGGGATCAGGCGCAACGTAAGCAGATAGCTGGTCCCGTTCCGCTCGAGTTCATCGTTGAATTTTCTAAGCTGGCCCCGGTACTTTTCCTGAAGCCGCTCCCCCAGAAGATAGCGGGCGGACAGAAAAGCGAAGGTCGCCCCGGCCGTGGCGCCCAGGTTCACGTACAGCGTACCTGCCGCCGTATGGAACAAAAATCCGCCGGCAAGAGTTAAAATCGCTGCGCCGGGGAGAGACAGGGAAGCGGTAAGGACATAGACAGCAATGAAGGACAGGACCGACAGCCCGTAATGGGCCTGAACGAACAGCACAAGGGCTCCCCGGTGTTGCTTCAGGTTTTCAAACGTAAGGATCGATCCCAGGGGTGAAGAGCGGGCAAGCACGATAAGCGCTACGAGCAGGAAAAGCAGGAGCAGCTGTTTTTTCTGTCTGGTCATGGTTGAGGGCTTCATAAACCTAAAAACGGCATTTGACACTGATAAAAGCGGATAAAAGCCTGATAACAGCGGATTTTCCTTTGCTAATCAGTTCACCCAAAAGGCGAAGGCTTTGGTTCAGAATTTATCCGCCTTTATCAAAGTATGTTGATCCGATTCTTCAGTGTCCAACTGATCTTTTTGGATAAAAAGTCTAATCCCCGCAGGTCGTCACAAAGGCACGAGGAAAGACATCTTAAAAAAGAATGGAATTTTTCTCTGTAGCTTCGTGGCCTTGCGTGAGAATCCAAATTCTTACGATTTCATCATAGTTGACAGGTTGCGAAGAGTCCGCCGTTTACCGCGGCTGTTGAAGCGAAGCTTTGGTGAGTGCCCTTTTCAGACTGCTCGCGTATTGATGCAAAAACTGCATGGTCCGCGCTCCGGCTGCCCGATCATTCCGAGTCGTAAGCAGTTTCCAAAGATCTTCTTTCGT
>DAIDTZ010000041.1 GCA_027456925.1 Nitrospirota bacterium | reverse complement strand
GCTTTGTGTGGCCGGTTTTTTTTATTGCCTTTTGGCAGCCGGTCAATTATTATATTTTTATCCCTTATGAAAACACTTGCTCTTGTTTTCTTCCTTATCCTGGCTTTCACTGCTCCCGCACGCGCCGCTGACCAGCCGCCTCCGGACGAAGTAACGATCGCCGCGGTCGGCGACCTGATGCTCGGGGGCAGAACTCAGCCCTTCTTGCAGGAGTTCGGGCCGGACTATCCCTTTGCTGAAGTAAAGCCTTTTCTCGAAAAAGCAGATGTGGTGATCGGCAATCTCGAATCCCCCATCTCTATTCGCGGGACCGCCGTAGCCGGCAAAAAGTTTACGCTCCGGGCCGGCCCCATCGCGGCCCAGGCGCTCAAGCAGGCCGGCTTCCGGATCGTCACGCTCGCGAACAACCACATGATGGACTTCGGCCCCCTCGCTCTTGAGGACACGCTCGCAAACCTGAGTGACAACGGAATTCTCTCCACCGGGGCCGGTATGGACCTTGATGATGCCCGCGAGCCGGTGATCATAAAAGTAAAGGGAAAGACGCTGGCCTTCCTTGCCTACTCCCTGACCTTTCCGCTCGATTTTTTCGCCTCGGCCGGCCAGCCCGGCACTGCGCCGGGGTATGCGGAGTTCGTGAAGGCTGATATCGAAAAGGTCCGGCCCCATGCGGACCTGGTCATCGTTTCTTTCCACTGGGGCGCGGAGCTTCTGACCGCTGCCAAGGACTACCAGATCGAGCTCGGCCATCAGGCCCTTGACTGGGGCGCCGACCTCGTGCTCGGCGCCCACCCCCATGTGCTCCAGGAGCTTGAGCTGTACAAAGGCCGGCTCATTGCCTACAGCCTGGGGAACTTCGTCTTCGGGTCCGAGAGCAACAACACAAACGTGAGTATGATACTTCTTTTGACCTTCCAGGGCAAGAGTCTTGTAAAGGTCGAAGCGGTGCCTCTGGACGTCAACAACTACCGCGTGAAATACCGCCCCCATGTGCTCACCGGGTCGGCTGCCGCCCAGGCGCTTGGCAGCATCAATACAGCGTCGGAACGGTTCAAGACCCGACTTGTTATCGAGAATGACCGGGGGACGATCCTGCTGGCCCCGCCGGAGCAAAGCAGGGAAACGGGAACTCGGTGAAGGGGAGATTGAGTGAGAAGTTTGCAGGCTTCTCCGCGTCCCCGCGTCGCCCTGTCACTCGTTCGGGCTTTTTCGTTTTACTGCTCCAGCGCCTGGTAGTTGACCTCAAACTTCGTCCTTGACCTCAGGTCCTTGATCCACTGCTTATACCGCTTGTCCTCTTTTGCGTGGAGCAGCTTTTCGGAAATCTTCTTGAACGCCTCGTCGAAACTGATCCGGCCGGGTTTCCGCCGGTCTTCCAGTTTGAAAATATGAAAACCATAGGGGCTTTTCACGATCCCGCTTATTGCTCCCCGCTTAGGGAGTCCGAACACAACATTAAATTCCGCCGGCATCTCCCCCATGGAGAAATAGCCCAGATCGCCGCCGCGCTCCGCTTCCGGGGCCATTGATTTTTCACGGGCGATCGCCGCAAAATCCGCGTTTTTTGCCTGGAGAAGTTCCATCACCTTCCTGGCCTCCTCCTCGGAACCAACCACGATTTGCCTCGCTCTGACCTGCTCCGGCCGTTCGAACTCTTCCGCGTTCGCCTGATAATACCGCCTCGCCTCCGCCGACGACACGGACATGCCCCGGTATACTTCGCGGTTGAGCAGCCGCTCGATCATCATATCCTCCCAGATATCGGACTTCCATTTCTCGAAATCGATGCCGAGGCTCGCAAGCTCGTCTTTCACGTCTTTTCCGTGCTCAGGGTAGAGCGCGGCAATCCGCGCGTTGATCTCGGGGAGCCCTATCTTGATGCGCGTGCGCTGGGCTTCGAGAAGCATCATCTTGCGTTCAATGAGCCGGTTGAGG
>DAIDTZ010000040.1 GCA_027456925.1 Nitrospirota bacterium | reverse complement strand
CATCGCCCGGCCCCGGCGTCGCCGGTGCAAGAAGGATCTCGGGTTTTGCTGCTGTCCCGCCGAAAGCATGGGGCGCTAGGACCAGGAAAAGCAGTATCACGCTTATTTTTTTCAGTTTTTTCTTCATTTCGCAGTCCCTTTCCGTAATTACACGCCCCGCTTTGCGGGACGGCTCGTGCTGTCTTCTTTCTTGAGATATTTGCTCATGCCCTTCATGGAGCAGAACTCGCCGCACATGGTGCAGACGTCCGTTTCCTTCGGCATGCTCGACTCACGCAGTTTGCGCGCCCGCTCGGGGTTCATCGAAAGCTCGATCTGCCCTTTCCAGTCGAGCGCCTTGCGCCGCCGCGCCATTTCCTTGTCCCAGTCCATTGCGCCGGGAACGCCTTTCGCGATGTCCGCGGCATGTGCCGCGATCCGGGAGGCGATGACCCCCTCGCGAACATCGTCGAGGTCCGGCAAGCGGAGGTGCTCGGAAGGCGTCACATAGCAGAGGAAATCGGCGCCTGCCGCACCGGCAATTGCGCCGCCGATAGCGGAGGTGATGTGGTCATAGCCCGGAGCAACGTCGGTCACGAGCGGACCGAGCACGTAGAACGGAGCGCCTTTGCAGAGTTCCTTCTGGATCTTCATGTTCGTCTCGACCTGGTTGATCGGCACGTGGCCCGGCCCCTCGATCATGACCTGGACCCCTGCCTCGTGGGCAATGTCCCGCAGTTCGCCCAGGGTGATCAGTTCTTCGATCTGGGCCCGGTCCGTGGCGTCGGCCAGACAGCCCGGACGCATGCCGTCACCCAGCGAAAGGGTCACGTCGTATTTTTTTGCGATCTCGATAAGCCGGTCATACTGCGTGTAGAGCGGGTTCTCGGCATCGTTGTAGATGATCCACTCGATATGGAAAGCGCCGCCCCGGGAGACGACATCCATGATCCTGCCCTGTTTCTTCAGCCGCTCCAGGCTCGATCTGGTCACGCCGCAATGCACGGTCACGAAGTCCACACCCTCCTCGGCCTGCTGCTCGATCACCCGGAACAGGAGGTCGGGGTCCATCTGGACGATGGGTTTCCCCTGTTCTACGGTCTCAACTGCTGCCTGGTAGATCGGCACGGTGCCGATGGAGACCGTGGACTGCTTCAGGATCTCCTTGCGGATCCCGACGATCGGTCCGCCTGTGGAAAGGTCCATGACCGCGTCTGCTCCTGCGGCAACGGCCACTTTGAGCTTCTCGATCTCGTCTTCAATGGACATCCGGTCCTTGGAGGTCCCGATATTGGCATTGATCTTGGTACGCAAGCCCTTCCCGACGCCGAGCGGCGTGATGGAGGTGTGCCTGCTGTTCCTCGTGATGACGATCGTACCCTTGGCCACGCCTTCAAGAACATGGGCAATACTCACACTCTCGGCCCTGGCCACGGCCTCCATCTCAGGGGTGATGTTCCCTTTTCTTGCTTCCAGTATCTGAGTCATTCCGCACCTCGCTGAGTTTCCGCTTCCCCGTTGATTTCCCGAGTTCCATTATCTGCGGCCGCACTGAACGCAGATAGACCGGTCAACGATTCTAACCAGTTCAGATATGTTCTTTGCTTTTTTCCGGATATCATCGGCTCCAAAGATCGCCGATATCATCGAAACGCCGTACGCGCCGGCCCATAAAACATGGCCGATGTTACCCCCTTTTATGCCGCCCAGGGCAAAAATCGGGATATCGACGGCTCTTTTTACATTTTTCAGGGCATCGAGGCCTGCGGGCGCTCCCAGGTGCGCCTTTGACGGCGTTTCGTAAATGGGACCGAAGGTCACAAAATCAGCGCCAGCCGACTCGGCCAGCCGGGCCTCTTCGACATTATGTGTTGAGACGCCGATCATCAGCTTGTTGCCCACGATTTTCCTGACCGCTGCCGCGGGCATGCTCGCGTGCCCGAGGTGCACTCCGTCCGCCTCAACAGCCACGGCTACGTCCACCTGGTCGTTAATAAAAAGCTTTGCGCCGAACTCCTTTGTCATCGCCCGTAGCTCCTGCGACAGGGCGAGCAACTCCCGTATGGGCAGGTCCTTTTCCCTGAGCTGAATGGCCCGGACGCCGCCTTCGAGCGCCAGCCGCACTGCAGCAGAAAGCGGGATCCTTGTCTGTTTCCGGTGGGTGATCAGATAGAGCTTGAAATCTACGGGCAATGAGACCTCCGCGCAGCGCATAGTGCATGGAGCAGAGAGCAAAGTGTAAACCGAAGGCCGGCGCTATGCCCTATGCACCCTGCCGACAATCAGCTTCCGATCATCCCTTCGATCGGGCTGCTCGCCGTGGCATAGAGTTTCCTCGGGATCCGCCCCGCCTTATACGCAAGCCTGCCGCCGAGCACTCCATACTTCATGGCCTCGGCCATGGCGATCGGGTCCTTTGCGCCTGCAATCGCCGTATTGAGGAGCACCGCATCGCAGCCGAGTTCCATGGCGAATGCGACATCGGAGGCAGTGCCCACGCCGGCATCGACGATAATCGGCACCTTGACGGTTTCCATAATGATGCGGATGTTATAGGGGTTCCTGATGCCGAGACCGGAACCGATGGGCGCGGCAAGCGGCATGACCGCCGGGCAGCCGAGATCGACAAGCTTCTTTGCCATGATCGGGTCGTCGCTCATATACGGCAGCACGATCAGCCCCTCTTTCACCAGCACCTTCGCGGCTTCAAGCGTTGCTTCATTGTCCGGGAAAAGGGTCTTGTCGTCGCCGATGACCTCAAGCTTTACGAGCTTCGTGATCCCCGCCTCGGCGGCAAGCATGGCCGTACGGATGGCGTCTTTGGCCGTGTAGCAGCCCGCGGTATTGGGAAGGATCTTGTACTTCTTCGGATCGATGTAATCGAGCAGGTTCTCCTTGCTCTTGTCGATGATGTTCACGCGCCGGACCGAGACGGTCACCACATCGGTGCCCGAGGCCTCGATGGCCTTTTTCGTTTCCGCAAAATCCTTGTACTTGCCGGTCCCGACCCAGAGCCTGGACTGAAATTCGATGCCCGCGATAACAAGCTTGTCGTCGATCATTTTTGCACTCCTTGTTTGTACGAACTCTGAACCTTGAACTCTGAACCTTGAACTACGAACTATACTGTTCCGCCACCCATGAAACTGACAACCTCCAGGATGTCGCCGTTCTTGATCGCTGTTGAGCCGTAATTGTCCTTTTTCACAATAGACTCATTCAGTTCAACAGCCACTCGCTGGTGTTGTATCTGGAGCAATTCGAGCAGCCCGAGGACGGTGATGTTGTCGTGCACGGTCTTTATCTCACCGTTCAACGTGATATTCACTCGCTACTCCTTCTGTGCGCAGGGAAAAACACCTTACGTCCTGAAACAGCAAACTCGCCAAAAAAAACCGTATCCGGAAGGATACGGCACGAAAGGTCGTTTTCGATGTTCTCATCGCCTTCCCTACGCCGGCACTACCCGGATCAGGTTCTAAGGGTCGTCCTGGAAAGGACTCTCAGCCATATTCGGCTCCCCCAGCTGCTCTACAGCTTAACAATACGGCAAGAAAGAATCAAAGTCAACAGCTTTCCCGGCCCGTTCAGCCGTTCAAAAGCCTGACCACGGCTATTCCATCTTCGTGGTAATCAATGATGTTCAGCGCGCCGTACGTCTGGTCCATCCGGAACAAATGCATCATATCCAGGCCGAGGGCATCGGCCAGGATGACGCGGTTCACGCCGCCGTGAAGCAGCATGGCAATCTCCCGGCCGGGATGGGCGGACACCAGTTTTTTAAACACCGGTAAAATCCGGTCCCGGACATCAAGCACGCATTCGCCGCACGGCGGCCGATAGTTCAGGAGGTCGGCGCGCCACAGGACGTATTCGTCGGGGAAGCGGGCTTTAATCTCTTCGACGGTGAAGCCTTCCCAGGCGCCGACGCTCCGTTCCCGCAGCTCGGAGAGCGGCGTGGAAGCGATGCCGACGCGTTGGGAGATGATCTCCGCTCCTTTTCGCGAGCGGATAAGATCGCTCGAATACACGGCCTGGATGCTCTTTCCCGCAAGCAGTTCCGCAAGCCGGTGCATCTGTTGGACGCCCTTATCGGTAATGTCCACGTCCATGTGGCCGTTGTACCGTTTTTCTCCGCCGTTCGCCACCTCGCCGTGGCGCATGAGATAAACCGTCGTGGGCATGGCCTAACTTTCGCTCGAAAAGACGATGAATATGAGAAACACGAGCACTTCATTCAGTTCACTGATTGCGCCGATTGCGTCGCCGGTGACGCCGCCGAGTTTGTGAACGAGATACCGCTTCCCCAGGAAGGTCAGCAGCAAAACACCGGTGATGAGACTGAAAAAAAGGAACACCGAGCGCAGGTCCAGCCGCAGGACCACAAAAGCCGAAAGGCACACCGCTATCAGGGAGACCGCCAGCATGCTGCCGGACCTGAGATGGCCCACGAACGCCCTGCCCATGCCCTCTTCGCGGCCGTAGTTCGCCTGGTACACCATGAACGCCTGCGACCAGCGGCCCAGCATCGGCGCGATCAGCAAGGCGCCAACCCGGTCGATTGCAAACAGATTATTAAGACAAAGATATTTCATGAAGAGGGTCCCGAGAATGCCGATGACGCCAGCGGTGCCGATCCTGCTGTCCTTCATGATGGCAAGCCGGGACTGATGATCGCGGCCGCCCATCAGGCCGTCGAGCGTGTCGGCCAAACCGTCGACATGGAGCGCACGGGTGATCAGGACCGAAAGTATGATGACCAGGAACGTGGCGATCGTCTGGGGAAGCACGATCAGTTCAAACACCTTGTCGGCATAGACCAGCAGAAGGCCGATCAAAAAACCGATTACCGGGAAATAGACCATGGATTTGGCCAGGTCTCCCTCTTCGACGGTGTGATTTTTCTTCACCGTAAAGATCGTCAGGAACTGCAGCGCTGTTATAAAATTTTTAATCATAGTTTGTTGTTGGGCCGAACCCGGACAGAAGGCATTTTCACGGCGCCTCAGTGATTGCGGGCATCGTTGTTATTTTTTTACTGTTTCCTCTTTCTTGTCAGCCACGCCTGCAGCCGCAAAGGTCGCCATTTCGCCGAGGATCTTTACGCCCGCTTCGACGAGCGACATGCCGAGGGCCGCGCCGGTCCCTTCGCCGAGCCTCAGGTTCAGA
>DAIDTZ010000039.1 GCA_027456925.1 Nitrospirota bacterium | reverse complement strand
TCTTACGCCGCCTCCGTTTTTGATTCTCTCGCTACCTTGAACTCGAAATTATAGACCCGGAAATCTCCCTCCGGGAATGCCTGTTTGAGCCGGTTGACGAACTCTTCGTAAACGATCTTGTCGTATTGCTGGATATCGTAGTCTCTCGTCTTGTCCGTTACTCCCTGGAGTTCCATGTCCAGGTAGAAGTCCATATCTGGTGACACGCGTAATCTCATACACCACACCTCCTTGTCGAGCCTGAAATCCTGGGGAAGAACGGCGGCTTTATTTTCCCTTCATTCCCTGTGTATATTATACCTCTTCTCCCCCAGTGAAACCGGGCCGCCCGCGGGGTTGGATCACGGTTTGATCGTAAGATACAAGGACCCGCCCTCCCGATAAATGAGCAGGAGCACGGCATCCTTGTCCCCGATCTTGCCTACCGCATGGTCGTAATCCTGCGCGCTCTGGATCGTTTTCCGGTTCACTTCCTGGATCACATCGCCCTGCTGCAGCAATCCCTGGGCTGGACTGTCGGAGCTGACGTCGGTTATCACCACGCCGGTCAGGTTATCAGGCAGGTTCAGCTTGTCCCGCAGGCTCTGCGTGATCTCCTGGACCGTAATGCCCCGCAGCACATTGTTGTACTCCGTCTTCTTGATCACTTTTTTCTCTTTAAACTCTCCGAGCGTTATCGGAAGGGTCTGCTCTTTGCCGTCCCGGAGGATCTTGACATCGAGTTTCGTTCCCGGCGCCGATGCGGCAACCATGTTCCTGAGGCTTGTTGAATCGACGACTTTCTTGCCGGACAGCCCGACTACGAGGTCTCCGCGCTTGAGGCCCGCCTTGTCGGCAGGACTGCCTTTTTCAACCCCGGAAACCAAGGCGCCTTCGGTCGCTTTGATCCCGAGCGATTTTGCGAGTTCCGGCGTGAGGTTCTGGATGCTCACCCCCATCCAGCCGCGGATTACCCTCCCATGTTTGATGATGCTGTCCATCACGGTTTTCGCCATGTCTGACGGAATCGCAAAACCGATGCCCATGTATCCGCCGCTGGTGGAGAAAATGGCCGTGTTGATCCCGACGAGCTCCGCGTTGGAGTTTATCAATGCCCCGCCTGAGTTGCCGGGGTTGATCGCCGCGTCGGTCTGGATGAAGTCCTCGAAATCCGAAAGCCCGATGTTCGACCGCCCAACGGCGCTCACGATCCCCATGGTGATGGTCTGGTTCAGGCCAAAGGGATTGCCCACGGCCATGACGATGTCTCCGGT
This sequence comes from Nitrospirota bacterium, assembly GCA_027456925.1. Classification (GTDB taxonomy): domain Bacteria; phylum Nitrospirota; class UBA9217; order UBA9217; family UBA9217; genus JAJYKN01. Next base: position 484 of record DAIDTZ010000039.1, on the reverse strand, counting down.
CTTCAGTTTGTTGGAATCGCCGAACCGCAGCACCGGAAGGTCCTTTGCGTCGATCTTGACCACCGCCAGGTCCGTCCTCGAATCCGTGCCGACGATCTTGCCTTTGAATTCCCGTTTGTCGTAGAGGATGACCTTTATTTCGTCCGCCCCTTTGACCACGTGGTTGTTCGTGAGGATGTAGCCGTTTTCCGACACGATGACGCCGGAACCCAGGGCTGACGATTTATATTTTCGCTTCTGCCCGTGATCGAGCTGGTCGCCGAAGAAATGGCGGAACATGGGATCGTTGAACATGTCTCCAAAGGGGTTCTCTTCCATCGTGACCGTGGTGGTCGTCGAGATGTTCACTACGGCGGGACGGGAAGCATCGGCGACCTCGGCAAGAGCGTCGCTCAGCTTGCCGAGCAGCTTTGACGACTCCTACGAAACCGCCCTGGTTTTCGCCGGAACGCTTGTGGCGGGCAATAATGCCGCAATCAAAACT
>DAIDTZ010000038.1 GCA_027456925.1 Nitrospirota bacterium | reverse complement strand
CTTCAGCATCTCCCTCCTGATTGCTCCCCTGTTCATCAGGCGAAGGTTTCGGGCCTGGAGGATGCTGGCGCTCTACAGCGGCGTTACCATTGCCCTGCTCGTATCCATATTCAGCGGTCTCTTTCCCGCCTGCTTCGTCGCAGGCTCGGGGTTGACTCCATTTAAGATCAACAGCGAATATGTCATCGCGCTCATCTTCGTCGCCAGTCTCGGCCTTTTGACCGCGAACCGCCAATCCTTTGACGGCACCGTATTCGGCCTGATGGCGGGGGCGATCGTCGCCTCCATCGCTTCGGAACTTGCCTTCACCGAGTATGTGAGCGTCTTCGGCCTTGCCAACATGATCGGCCACTTCCTCCTGCTTGCCTCCATGGTGCTCATCTATCGCGCCCTTGTCATCACCGGCATCGTTGAGCCTTCGAGCCTTCTCTTCCGGAACCTCAAAATGAGCGAAGCGGCGCTGCAGCGGGCCCACGGCGAATTGAAGAACAGCGAAGCGGAAATCACCGCCATGATCGAAAACATGCCCATCATCATGCTGCTCGTCGACCGGGAGAGGCGGGTGCGGAAAGCGAACGTGGCCGCGTCCCGGTTCGCGAACCGCCCGCAGGAAGACATGCTCGGCCGCCGGGGCGGGGAGGCGCTCCGCTGTCTGCATTCCCTCGACGTTCCGGAAGGCTGCGGCTACGGCCCCTCCTGCGGGACCTGTGCAGTGCGCCGTGCCATACTGGACACCTTCGAGTCAGGGGCCAATCGCCAGGGGGTGGAGGCGCGGGTTTCTTTCGGCCACCGGGGCGGTCGGGAAGAGCTGATCTTCCTCATCTCGACGTCGCTGCTCACCCTGTCCGACGAGCAGCTGAACCTGGTATGCATCGAAGACGTCACGGAGCGCAAGAAGGCCGAAGAAGAGATCCTGAAGCTTTCCGAAGACATGGCCGCGCGGAACCTGGAGCTTGAGGCGCTCAATAAAGAGCTCGAAGCCTTCAACTATTCCATTTCCCACGATCTGCGCGCGCCGCTTCGCAGCATGTCCGGGTTCTCCAGGATCATGATGGAGGACTACGCGGAAAAGCTGGATGATCAGGGCAAGGACTATCTGACCCGCATACAAAACAGTTCCGAGAAGATGACACGCCTCATCGACGACCTGCTGCGCTTGTCGAAGATATCCCGGCAGGAGATCGAGCGGGCAGATATTTACCTGTGCAAACTGGCGGAATCGGTTGTCCATAATCTGCGCGAGGCATCCGCGGGAAGAAACGTCGAGGTCGTCATCCGCAAGGATGTCAGGACTTCGGCGGACCCGAACCTGATGAGGGTCGTCATGACGAACCTGTTCGACAACGCGTGGAAATTCACGGGAAAGACGGAGACCGCCCGCGTGGAATTCGGCTCCCTGGAGAGGGACGGGAAAACCGCGTACTTCGTCACGGACAACGGCGCGGGGTTCGACCAGGAATACGCCTATAAGATGTTCTGGCCCTTCCACCGGCTGCACAGCGACAGGGAATTCCCGGGCACCGGCATCGGCCTCGCCATCGTCGACCGGATCGTCCGCAGACACGGCGGGAAGGTATGGGCCGAGGGAAAAGCCGGAAAAGGGGCGACCTTCTTTTTTACGCTCGGGTGAAAAGAGAACTGGGTAAAACCAGGCAACCGAGCATCTGCTCACACCTCGGCGCCGGTCCTCCTGTTTCAGGCTGAAGCCTGCAACTACAACGAACAGGGAGCATGAAAATGACAAAGGAAAACAAAATCCAATCCCGAAAACACCTTCCTGCTGCAGCGACTGCGGCTTTTATAGCCATCCTTGCAACCATCGGCTTTTTCTCCGCGTGTACCCGGTCGGACCAAAAATCCCCAGCCCCGGCCGAGAAGATCACGATTGCCTATTCGACACCTCCGTATTCGGTGCTCATTGACATCGCGCAGAATCGCGGTTATTTCCTGGAGGAAGGGCTGGACGTGACTCCGCGGGTTTACCCGTACGGGAAACTCGCATTCGATGCGCTGCTGGAGGGGAAAGCGGATATTGCGACTGTCGGCGAAACACCGTTCATCCTTGCGGTCCTGAGAGGAAATACGGTATCCCTAATCGCCACGATCCAGACTTCCAATAAGAATAATGCCATTATTGCCAGAAAGGACAAGGGCATTCTTGCCCCGCCCGACCTGAAGGGCAGGAGGATAGGCGCAACGTTCGGGACCGTCGGAGAATTTTTCATGGACGCTTTCCTGGTCTCCCACGGAATTTCAAGGAAGGATATGAAGGTCGTCAACCTTGCGCCGGAGGCCATGCAGAACGCCCTGGCAAACGGCGACGTTGACGCCGTCTCATCGTGGAGCCCCAACTCCGTCCAATTGTTGAAGGCCCTGGGCGGCAAGGGAACGGTGTTTTACGATGCCGATATCTACACGCAAACATTCAACGTTGTTGCAAACCGGGAATACATACGCAAGAACGCCGGCAGGGTAAATAAAGTGGTCCGTGCTCTTGTCAGGGCGGAAAAATTCGCAAAGCAAAATCCCGATGAAGCTCAAAAAATCATCGCGGCGCGCAGCGGGATGGACCTGGCGTCAATCGGCGGCATGTGGAATGACAATACGTTCAGCGTGACGCTGGACCAGTCGCTCCTGCTCGCCATGGAAGATGAATCGCGGTGGGCGGTAAAGAGCGGGCTGACTGCCGGCGCAAAGATCCCCAATTACCTCGATTACATTTACTTCGACGGGCTGGCGTCCGTAAAACCGAAAGCGGTAAGAATATTGCGCTAGCGTGCAAGAGGGCGTATGCAAATCAAGGAAAGACTGCGAATAAACGTTGTTGCTTCAGTAATAGCGTCCGTCATTATTATCGTCATGCTGGCGACGGCGGTGTACCGCGTCCTCAACGCGGTCGAAGCATCGAATATCGCCGACCAACTGGTCGCCAGCGTATATCAACGGAGCGAATTTAGAAACGATTATATGCTGGCTACGAACGAAAGGGCGCGAGTGCAATGGTTTGCCAAACATGAGCAGATCGGCCTGCTGCTGAAGTCCGCTTCGGGAATATTCAGGGATGAGGAGGACAGAACAGTTCTGGACAGGATGGCCAAAGATCAGGAGTCGATCGGGAAGCTTTTCTCAAGCATCGTGGAGAACAGGGAAAAGCCGCGACCGGACGCCGAACTCTCGCAGGAGATAGAAGACAGACTGAACAGCCAACTGACCATGAGAAGACAGAATGCAATATTGGATGCGCAACAGTTGCAGGAATCGGCGAGCAGGCGGTTGTTATTGTCCCTCAGGATGTCCGGCTGGGGCATCCTTTGCGTGCTTGTGGTCTTAACCGCGGCGGCTGTCATCAATTCATGGACCATGGTCAGGACGATAACCGATCGCATCAAAAGGCTTACGAACGGCGCCTTGGTCATCGGAGAAGGAAACCTCGACCACCGGATCGATATCACTGGCGACGACGAGTTTGCCGAGCTTTCGGAAGCGTTCAATGCCATGACCGCAAAATTGCAGGGGTCCTATGTCTCTCTTGAAAAAGAGATCGACGAGCGCACGAAGGTCGAAGGAGAGTTAAGGCGAATCGCCACTCTTCTCGATGAGACCCAGTCCATAGCCCATGTGGGCGGGTGGGAACTGAACCTGGCGGACAACACCCTCTACTGGACGGAAGAAACCTACCGCATCCACGAAACGACCCCCACGGAGTACACGCCCACGGTGGAATCAGCCATTGCCTTCTACGCGCCGGAGAGCATCCCAGTCATCAGCGGCGCGGTCAAGGATGCCATCGAGCAGGGGAAAGAATTCTTATTGGAACTGCAATTGATCACGGCCAAAGGCCGGATGATCTGGGTGGAAGCAGTTGGAAAGGTCGCTCGCACGGATGGCCGCACCGTGAAGGTGCTCGGGGCCTTCCGGGACGTTACCGAGCGCAAACAGACGGAAGCCCTTCGGCTGGCGAACGCCTACAACCGGAGCCTCATTGAGGCAAGTCTCGATCCGCTGGTGACCATCGACGCGACGGGCAAGATCACGGACGTAAACGTTGCCACGCAAACCGTGACCGGGCGCTCCCGAGAAGAGCTGATCGGAACGGACTTTTCCGATTATTTTACGGAACCGCACAAAGCGCGCGCCGGATACCAGCAGGCGTTCCGGGAAAGTTCGGTCAAAGATTACCCGCTTGAAATCAAACACAAGGACGGCCATCTTACATCCGTCCGGTACAATGCGTCGCTCTATCGCGACCAGTCCGGAAACGTCATCGGTGTCTTTGCCGCTGCCCGCGATATCACCGAGCTCAAGCGCGCGGAGGAAATCACCCGGCTGGACGAAGTACGCAAAAACAGCATCCTAAAAATTTCACAGTACGCCGCGATATCATTAGGGGACCTGCTGGATCTTGCGCTTAATGAGGCGATTGCGCTGACCGGCAGTAAATTCGGCTATCTCTATTTCTATCATGAGGACTCACGGGAGTTTGTCCTTCATGCATGGTCAAAGGACGTCATGGCCGAATGCACCGTCGCCGACCCGCAGACCAATTACAATCTTGAAAAAACCGGCATCTGGGGCGAAGTAGTAAGGCAGCGCAAGCCCATTATCGTAAATGATTTTTCCGCTCCTCATCCTTTAAAGAAAGGCTATCCCGAAGGGCATGCTCCGTTGTTTCGTTTTTTCAGCGTGCCGGTTTTCAGCGAAGGACGCATCGTTGCGGTAGTGGGCTTTGCCAACAGGCCCGCCGAATACACGGACCTGGACGTCAGCCAAATGACGCTCCTGATGGACTCAGTCTGGAAAATCGTCGAGCGCAGGCAGGCCGAGGAAAAATTAAGGCTGGCGAACGCCTACAACCGGAGCCTGCTTGAGGCGAGTCTCGACCCCCTGGTGACCATCGACGCGAACGGCAAGATCACTGACGTAAACGCCGGTACGGAGAAGGCGACCGGATGCTCCCGCACAGAGCTGGTAGGCACGGACTTTTCCGATTACTTTACGGAACCGGAGAAGGCCAAAGCGGGATATCAACGTGTTTTCCAGGAAGGCTCGGTTATGGATTATGCGCTCGAGCTTCGGCGCTGTGACGGCCATATCACCCCGGTGCTGTACAACGCCGCGGTGTACCGCGACAGGGCGGGCAACGTCCTCGGCGTGTTTGCCGCGGCCCGCGACATCACGGAACGGGAAAAAGCGGAACAGGAGATCCGGAAGCTGAACCGGGAGCTCGAGGCGCGCGTGGTCGAACGCACCGCCGAGCTCGAAGCCGCAAACAAGGAGCTGGAAGCCTTTGCGTACTCCGTGTCCCACGATCTGAGGTCCCCGCTCAGAAGCATCGACGGGTTCAGCCTCGCTCTCCTTGAGGACTATGCCGGCAAACTGGACGACCAGGGCGAAGACTACCTTGCGCGCATCCGGAGCGCGACCATGCGGATGGGGCATTTGATCGACGACTTGCTGAAACTGTCCCGCATGACACGCAGCGAAATGAATCACGAACGGGTGGACCTGAGCAAAATTGCGCGCACGATCGCCGGCAACCTTGCGAATCAGTCCCCGGACCGCGCTGCCGCATTCGCCATTGCGGAAAACCTGACGGTCTACGGCGACGAACGTCTCCTGACCGTGGCCCTTGAAAACATTTTTTCGAACGCGTGGAAATTTAGTGAAAAAACGCCCAGGACTGTGATAGAATTCGGTGTTACGCAGAAGGACCAAGCCAAGGTATTCTTCGTAAGGGACAACGGCGTGGGGTTCGACATGAACTATGCCGGCAAACTGTTCAGCCCCTTTCAGCGCCTGCACAAAATTGAGGAATTCCCCGGCACCGGCATCGGCCTGGCCACGATCAAGCGCATCATCAACCGCCACGGCGGGCAGGTCTGGATCGAGGCCGAGGTGGATAAAGGGACGACGGTGTATTTTACGCTGGGGTAAAGACTTGCAACCTGAGACTTGGAACTCTATTTTGCGGGAGAATTCATGAAAACCAAAATCATTCTTTTAGCCGAGGACAACTCCGACGACGTGCAGCTTACGCTCCGGGCCCTCAAGAAAAGCAACATCCTGAACGAGGTGGTCGTGGCACAGGACGGCGTCGAGGCTTTGGATTACCTTTCCGGGACCGGAAAATACGCCGGCCGCGACACCAACATCTTGCCCCAGGTCATCCTGCTGGACCTTAAGATGCCCAAGATGGACGGGCTCGAAGTGCTCCATCGCATACGCGGAAACGAACGGACAAAGCTCCTTCCCGTCGTGGTCCTCACGACGTCGAGCGAAGACCGTGACCGGGTCGAGAGCTACAAGCTCGGCGCGAACAGCTACATCAGAAAGCCGGTGGACTTCAACCAGTTTGCGGAAGCCGTGCGCCAGCTGGGGCTGTACTGGCTCGTATTGAATGAAGCGCCGTGACGTAAAATCAGCTCGTCGCTGGTAGTTCGTAGTTCATAGCAAAGGATTTTACTACGAGCTATGAGCTGCTCATTTTCTTCTCCCTATGGCTAAACCCCTTCACATACTCATCGTAGAAGATTCCGATGACGACACGCTCCTGCTGGTCCGCGAACTGCGGAGGGCCGGCTACGAGACCGTGCATGAACGCGTCGAGACTGCCGAAGCCATGAAGGCCGCGCTCAAGCAACAGGAGTGGGACCTCGTCATTTCCGACCACATGATGCCCAAGTTCAGCGGCATCGCGGCCCTCCAGGTCCTCCAGATGAGCGGGCAGGACCTGCCGTTCATTATCGTTTCGGGCAACATCGGCGAGGACATCGCAGTCGCCGCGATGAAGGCCGGGGCCCACGATTATATCATCAAGGGCAACATTGCGAGGCTCGTTCCCGCCGTGGAGCGCGAGCTTAGAGAAGCGGGCGAGCGCCGCAAGCGGAGCCTGGTGGAAGACCAGCTCAGGCAGTCGAGGCAGAGACTCTTTGAAACGCTGGAAAAAATGAACGAAGGGTTTTTCACCCTCGACCGCGAATGGCGGTTTTCCTACGTGAATGCGGAAGCTGCCAGACTCTGGCAAAAAAGCCGGGCAGCGCTGCTCGGAAACAGCTTGTGGGACGTGGCGCCGAGTGCGGCCGGCAGCATATTCGAGCAGCAATACCGCAGGGCGGTGCGGGAACAGGTCCCGGTCCACTTCGATGCCGTCTCTCCCCTGCTGGGCATCTGGGTCGAGGCCCGCGCCTATCCTGCCGAGGACGGCCTCGCCGTTTACTTCCACGACATCACCAGCCGCAAACAGTCGGAGGAACAGATCGCCCGTCTGAACCGCCTGTATTCCGTTCTCAGCAAGGTGAACGAGGCCATCGTCCGGATCAACGACACCCAAAACCTGTACTAAGAGATTTGCCGCATCACCGTGGAAGAAGGTTTGTTCAAGATGGCATGGATCGGCATCACCG
>DAIDTZ010000037.1 GCA_027456925.1 Nitrospirota bacterium | reverse complement strand
AGATCCGCCGCAAGGGCAGCCTCGCGCAGCAGTTCCACCAGGGAGCCGGGAAGGACCGCAAGGGCTTCCTGGCTCAGCTTGCTCCTGGTGCGCTGTAACTCCAGCGCGCTGTTCAGGGCGTCTATAAACTCATCGACCTTGATCGGCTTGGTGAGATACCGGAAGAACCCCGCTTGCAGACCCTTCTCGATGTCGTGCGGCATTGCATTGGCGCTGATCGCAACGAGGGGAATGTGCTCCGTGGCCGGGTCTTTCCGCAAAGGCCGCAGGGCATCGATGCCGCTGATGTCGGGCAGATTGAGGTCCATCAGGATCACGGCCGGCTGGTTCGCGTGCGCAAGCTCGATGCCGAGGGTGCCGGTTATTGCGGAGAGCAGCCGCAGATCGGGGCGGCGCGCGATGATCTGCTCGACCAGCTTCATATTGGCCGGGTTGTCCTCCACATAGAGCACGGTGCGCACGCGCGCGTCGCCCCGGACTTCCGATTGGGCAAGCGCTTTGGGTTCGTTGATGGCGACGTCAAGTTGCAGCTTGGCCGCGGACATCAGTTCGAACCAGAACACGCTTCCCTCTCCAACAATGCTTTCCACGCCGATCACGCCCCCCATCAGTTCGGTCAGTTTCTTGGCGACCACGAGGCCGATGCCGGTACCTTCCTCGCCGCCGGCTTCTTGTCCGAGACGGTTGAACGGCTGGAACAACTGCGCCAGCTTTTCCTGAGGCAATCCGGCGCCGGTGTCACTGATGCTGATACGAATGCGTCCCGGGGCGCTCACGGCGTACTGCACATCGACCGTCCCCTGTTCCCGGTTGTATTTGATCGCGTTGGAAAGAAGGTTGATGAGGATCTGCTTCAACCGGGTCCGGTCGGCATGGACATAACAGGGGGTGTCGCACCGGGGAAAGGTCATATGGATGCCGCGCTTTTGCGCCTGCCCCTCGATCATGCCCCGGCATTCGACCAGGACCTCGGCCAGCGACACCGATTCGGGCGACAACGAAAGTTTCCCGGACTCGATCTTTGCAAGATCGAGGATCTCGTTGATCAGCTTCAGCAGATGCCATCCCGCCTGAAGGATCTGGCCGATGCTTTCCTTCTGGCCGGGCGTCGGCGGCGGGGAATCGGACTCCATCAACTGCGCGAAACCGAGGATGGCATTGAGCGGGGAGCGAAGCTCGTGGCTCATGCTGGAAAGAAAATCCGACTTCGAGAGGCTGGCTTTTTCCGCTACCACCTTGGCGCCCTGCAGCTCGACGTTCTTCTCCTGCAGCACCTGATCCAGGCGTTTGCGCTCCGTGACGTCACGCGCGGCCGCGAACACGCCCTGCAGCTTCCTATCCCGGTCGTAGAACGTGGTCGCGTTGTAGGGCACCACGGTCTCCTTGCCGTCCCTGGCGCGCGCGGTGAGCTCGTAGTTGGTGACCTTGCCTTCGGTCAGCACCTGCCTGATGGCCGCAACGGCCCGTTCCGGGTCGGTGAAGTAGTTTTTGAACGGCGCGCCGATCAGTTCGTCGCGCGTACAGCCGGTGAGCGCCTCCATCTGCTTGTTGACGTCGGTGATGATGCCTTGCGTATCGGTGGTCATGATCGCGTCGATATTGGATTCGATGAGAGAGCGCGTGTAGAACTGCTGGTCTCGCAGGCGCTGATCGAGCTTCATGCGCTCCTATTCGACCTGCTTGCGCGCGGTGTTGTCGGTGCCGATCAGCAAATAACCGATGATGGCGTCCTGCGCGTCGCGCAGGGCCGTGACGGACACCACCGCGGGGAACCGGCTGCCGTCCCTGCGGATGTAGGTCAGCTCGTAGATGTCTTCGATCCCGCGCGAGGCCTTGAACACCAGGGCCTCAAAGCCGGGCGTGATCGTGGTCCCGAGTTCGACGGAAAGCGCCTTGGCCCGCGCTATCACTTCCTGGGGATCGGAAATATCGGCAGGGGTGATCTTGTTCATCACGTCGCCGGCCGTGTAGCCCAGCATACGCTCGGCGCCGACGTTGAATATCTGGATGACGCCCTTCGCGTCCGTGGCAATGCTCGAAAAGTTGGCGCTGTTGAAAATCGCGCTCTGTAAGGCGCCCGCTCTAAGCAGGGCCTCTTGTCGCCGGTTCTCGGTGATGACATCCGCCGTGTCAGCGGCCTTCTCTGAGCTGGGCTGTTTTAACGTGCTCATGTGGAAAATTCTCCGGTTTCCTGCAATGGTAAAATTTTTTCTTGGACATGCGTCCGCTGCGAAAACGGGTTCTCGGAGCTACAGGAGGTCATTCAATGCCACGTTTCTGCTCTTCATCAGGCTTTTGAGTTTTTTTATCGCCTCACTCTCGATCTGCCTGATGCGCTCCCGCGTGAGGCCGAACTGCTTGCCGATGTGCACCAGCGTGCGGGGCTCTTTGCTGTTCAGGCCATACCGCAGCTCGATCACTTTGCGCTCGGTGGCGGGCAACTGGGAAAGCCACTCGTTGATGTGCTTTTGCCTGCGGCCGTCATCATACGAGTTGAGGGGGGAAGGTTCATTGTCGTCGCTCAGCACGTCCTTGAGGGTGTCTCCTTCCTGATCACTGATGGGCGTTTCGAGAGAGTAGGCGTCCCTTACTACCTGGGACACGGCCCTCACCTTGTCGGCGCTTATCTTCATCTTCGCGGCGATCTCCTCGGTGTCCGGCTCGCGACCGAGTTGATGCGTCAGTTTCTTCGTGATGCGTGTATACTTATTGACGACCTCCGAAACGTGCACCGGAAGACGGATGATCCTCACCTGGTTCACGATAGCCCGCTCGATGGACTGCTTGATCCACCACCACGCATAGGTGCTGAACCTGAAGCCGCGCTGGTACTGGAATTTATCGACCGCCCGGATCAGCCCGAAGTTTCCCTCCTCGATGATGTCCGGAAACGGCAATCCCCGGTTGATATATCGTTTGCCGATGACGATCACGAGCCTCAGATTTGCCTCGATCATCCGCGCGCGCGCTTCTTCATCACCCTGCCCGACCCTCTTCGCGAGTTTCTGCTCCTCCTCGAAGGTAAGAAGCCGGGTCTTCCGGATATCCCGCAAGTAATACATGATCACGTCCGGACCGATCGGTGAGGCGGCATCTCGCCTGCTTGTTCCGTTTCCTTCCTGTTCCCGCCCGCTCTCCTCCAACTCGAGTTCCTGCACCGTCACGCTATCATCCTGTTGCTCCCATTCACTCATCAACGCTCCCTTCGACTGCAGCGCCGTCTTCTTCCGTCACGCGCGCGCCGCTTTTATCGCCTCCGCCCCTGCGGTGGAGGCAATGGTTTCGAACCGGATGTCCGGCGCTGCTTTGAGCATGCTCATTGCCCCGGTCAGGACACCGAAACGCTCGGTCCGCAAATGATTGTCCAGGTCATCCCTGGTATTCCACTCTTCCTTGAAAAGGAATATGCCTTCATCCTCCACATCCACGTAGCAATTGCAGCTTATGCAGCCCCGCTCGCGCCGGATCGGATTGAGTATTGCTTTCAGGGTTTGAAGGACCTCTTTCCTTTTTTCGGCAGGCACCGTCATTTTAATGGTGGCTTCGATCATGGGCGTTCTCCTTGAGATGCGAAGCGGGAAAGCGCACTTGCAGACACCCTCGGCGGCCTTTGCGGGCCAGAACAGCCGGCAGGTAAGAGAACCCCCTGTGAAGTTTTTTCCAACATGTCTCCGCCCCCCTATTATCCTACAAGACTTTTCTCCCCTGAATAATCCTGATCAACACCACAACGATTGCAACGATGAGCAGAATATGAATAAACCCTCCCATCGTGTAATTGGTCACCAACCACAGCAGCCAGAGAACTATCAAGATCACCGCGATCGTCCACAGCATTTCCCCCTCCTTCCTGCCATCACGGAACTTACGGCCGCGCCCTTTTCTCCGTCGAACCAATGGGCGCCGTCATCCTATCTCACGACAACTTCAAAAAAGCTCAGATACCTGCTTCTTCCCAACTGCCCTGTATTTCCGTGAAGCACTATCTGATTATTTATTCGGTTTGTTCATGTGACCCCTCACACTCCTCACAAGGACGCGCCTGCTTAATTAAACCGCTTCCAACAGGACATTCTTCATCCCCGTATCTGCACCCATGCTCAAGACAGCAATATTCCAGATGCATGTTTGTAATACTCATCGGTTTTCCCCTCCGAGTCAGGTACGTCGCAATTTCTTTTAAAACTTTTTTCGCTGCTCAACTGTGACGCGCTCGTAAGAAGTCAGAAAAGCCGTCTTTGCGAGCGTAGCGAAGCAATCTCGCAGTTCGTATCTGCCTGATAAATCGGGATTGCCGCGTCGCTCCGCTCCTCGCAATGACAGCACTGGGGACTTTTTCGAGATCATCGACTATGAGCGATCAGATACTTCTCTCTTGGTAATTTTCTCTTTCCTCCCGCTTATTTAAACCGCGACGTCGCGTCGTGAAAGGCGGCTTTGACTTCGGACCAGGCTTTTTCTGCTCCCATTTTGAGGTCTTCCCAAGCCCCATCGCCGGCGGTCTTCAATTCCTGCAGCTTCTTCCTTGCCTCATCGTTCTTGCGCTGCAGGGCCTCGATGGTTTTATAGTAATCGATCTTCAGGTCGGCCCTGGCGCCGTCCGCCTTGGACTTGAGCAGCGCGATCTGCGCGCTCCATTCCTTCAACTGCGCATCGAGCTTTTCTTCGTACGCTTTTCTTTTGTCGTTCATAACAACCTCCTCAGAAACCTGTAGTAGTCGATCTTCACGCCGGCCTTGACATGGTCCGCCCTGGCTTTCAACATGAGCAGGGCCATCTGCCCGCTCCATTCCTTCAACTCCGCATCGGTCTTTTTTTCGTGGGCTTTTCTTTTATCCTTCATGCTCATTCCCTCATATACCGGGCCGTTTTCCCTCTTCTTTAGCCCTTTCTGTTTCCCGCGACCAGCAGCACGATGCCGCCCGCCAACGCTAGAAAGCCGGCGATCGGAGTCAGGGGAAGCGTCCTCGTCTTCTCAGCAGTTATGTGCATGCTGCCGATGTCAACGACCTTTTCCCTTGTCGTGTAGGTGATGCCC
>DAIDTZ010000036.1 GCA_027456925.1 Nitrospirota bacterium | reverse complement strand
GGTGCAGATCAATACGGGCGGTGCGTGCCACCTGGATGCGAACATGATCAATGAAGTTCTGGATGAAATGCCGCTTAAAGGCCTCGACTTATTGATCATTGAGAACGTGGGGAATCTCGTCTGCCCCGCAGAGTTCAAGGTCGGCGAGGATGTTAAAATGATGGTCCTGTCCGTGGCCGAGGGCCACGATAAGCCGCTCAAATATCCACTCATGTTCAGGGAGTCCTCGGCCCTGGTCCTGAACAAGATAGATCTTTTGCCGTACATGAACACGAATATCAATAAGATGCGGAACGACTCCCTGGCACTCAATCCCAAGTTGAAAATATTCGAAGTTTCCTGCACCTCGGGCGCAGGGATCGACCAGTGGGCTCAATGGCTGAACGGGCTCAGATCGTAATCAACGGCATTGTGCAGGGCGTCGGCTTCAGGCCTTACGTCTACAACCTCGCCGGATCTCTCGGACTCAAAGGATACGTCACGAATACGGCTGAGGGCGTGTTCATCGATGTTGAGGGCGCCCGGGTGCCTGAATTCGTGCGCCGTCTCATGAAGGAAGCCCCTCCGCTTTCCCAAATCACTGATTTCATAGTGACCCCGCTCCCTGTTTACGGCTATGCCGATTTTGCCATACAGCACAGTCGTGATCATGCTCAAGGCACGCCGTTTACGCTTGTGTCTCCCGATGTCTCCATCTGTGATGACTGCCTCCGCGAAATGTTGGACCCTGCTGATCGCCGATACCTCTATCCCTTTATCAACTGCACGAACTGCGGTCCCCGTTATTCTATCACGCGTTCTGTTCCCTATGACCGTCCGAACACCACCATGGCCGGCTTTGTGATGTGCCCTGATTGCCAAGGTGAATATAGAGACCCGGGAAATCGGAGGTTCCACGCTCAACCAAACGCCTGCGTCGTTTGCGGGCCGCAGGTCGGGTTCAAATTGCAGAGTGTAAAGTTAAAAGTGAAAGACAAAGCTACTCCTATCCTGGCGGCTATCAGCATTCTGAAACAAGGCGGGATCATAGCTGTCAAGGGGATTGGGGGATTTCATATTGCCTGTGATGCGGCGAACGATGATGCTGTTAAACGATTGCGGGAAAAAAAGAGAAAGAGCAATAAGCCTTTTGCCGTAATGTCGCCGGATATTCGAACTATTGAAGGGTTCTGTCATATCCCCGCTGAAGAGCGAGCTCTTTTGCAGTCGAACCGGCGGCCTATTGTATTACTAAGGAAGAAGGTCGACGGTGTGCTTTCCTCCGCAGTATCGCCGAATAATAACTATATGGGATGCATGCTACCCTATACGCCTTTGCACTATCTTCTTTTTCACCATCCTATCGATTCCCGCAGGGTCATTGGCGAACCGCACTTTCAGGCGCTCGTGATGACCAGCGGCAATCTTTCCGAAGAACCCATTGTCAGGGACAATGACGAAGCCGTGGAGAAACTCGGACACATCGTCGACGGATTCCTTGTTCACGATCGGGATATTTTCATGCGGGTCGATGATTCGGTCGTGAAAATCATGAATCGGGGAATCGGCGAAACGGGGAAAGGCGGGAAAAGAAATGCGATTTTGTCTCCGATTCACCCCGTCTCCGATTCTCCGAGTCAGTTCTCATTCCTCCGCCGTTCACGGGGGTACGCACCCGACCCTATCTCTTTGCGGGACGATGGACCTGAAGTCCTGGGCTGCGGCGCGGACCTGAAAAACACCTTTACTTTGACCAAAGGGAAATTTGCGATATTGAGCCAGCACATCGGCGATATGGAAAACTACGAAACGCTCAAATTCTATGAAGAGTGTCTGTCAAATCTGAAAAACGTTTACCGCGCACAACCGCGGGCCATCGGACACGATCTGCATCCCGGTTATCTCTCGACAAGGTGGGCAATGGAGCAGGGGGCGAGAGACGCCGACATAAAACTTAGTCCCATCCAGCATCATTACGCCCACGTAGGATCGGTGATGGCTGAGCATGGTCTGCAAAACGTGATCGGGGTCGCATTCGATGGCACTGGTTACGGTACGGACTCCAATCTGTGGGGCGGTGAATTTCTCATCGCAAATATTAAGGGATTCGAACGCGTGGGGCAGCTTAAATATGTTTCTTTGCCCGGCGGAGAGGGAGCGATACGTGAACCCTGGAAGACAGCAGTGAGCTATGTTATGGATGCGGCAGAAGACAAGGTCCGGGAGCATCTGACAACGGCCGGGTTTGTACAACGCCACGGGAAAGAGGCCATTGACCAGATTATGATCGTAGCCCGCTCCCGTGAATTTTCGCCGCTGTCCTCCGGCGCGGGCCGGTTGTTTGATGCGGTATCGGCATTGCTCGGGATTTGCGACAAGAATACGTTTGAGGGCGAAGCTGCTATGGCGCTGGAATCATTCACTCGAGACGGCATCGAAGATGAGTATCAAGTTGAGTTCCTTGTGAAAAATCAGTATACTATCATTGACTTTTCTCCGACAATCATCGGCTTGATCAACGACATGAAAAAGGCGGCTGCACGGGAAATCATGGCGACAAAGTTTCATAACACGGTCGCCTCGGCCATCAGGATGGTGGTCAAGACAATAAGCGGGCAACACGGGCTCAGAGACATCGCCATGAGCGGAGGCACGTTTCAGAACCTTTATCTCAATGAAAAAGTAAGAAGCCTGCTTTCCCGGGACGGCATGAACGTTTATCTGAATCAAAAGGTGCCCTGCAATGATGCATGCATTTCGCTCGGCCAGGCCTATCTGGTCAGGGAAAGAATGAGACGGGGATGCTTATGAAAAAAATGCTCGAAGAACTGCATGCGCTCGCCGGGAGCATCAACAAGCCGCTTAAGCTCATGGAGGTCTGCGGCACGCATACGGTGGAAATATTTCGCCATGGCATCCGTGACGTTATCCCGAATAGTATCACGCTCTTGAGCGGACCGGGATGCCCGGTGTGCGTGACGTCGGTGCGCGACGTGGATGCCGCCATCTCGATCGCAAAGAATCGCGACGTCATTATGGCGACCTTTGGGGACATGATGCGTGTCCCGGGCGGAACGCAATCGCTCCTCGAAGCGCGGTCCGAAGGCGCCGATGTACGGGTCCTCTATTCACCCATTGATGCGCTGACGCTTGCGCAAAAAGAAAAAGACAAAACAGTCGTTTTCTTTGCAACGGGGTTCGAAACCACCTCTCCTCTTATCGCGGGCACCCTTGCCCATGCGGAACTTGCGGGAACAAAAAACTTTACTATTTATGCGGCCCACAAGCTGGTACCGCCTGCGTTGAAGGCCTTGCTCGATTCGCCGGACGTTCAGGTTGATGGTTTTATCCTGCCCGGACATGTCAGCACGATCATCGGCACGGTCCCCTATGCCTTCGTCGCAACTGAATACAAAAAACCTTCGGTTGTTACGGGGTTTGCTGCCGAAGAAATCATTCAGGGCATCCTGATGATCGTTCGGCAGATCGCCGAAAAAAGAGCTGCTGTCGAGATCCAATATACGAGTGTTGTCCGCGAGGAAGGCAATCCTCGTGCGGTAGCGCTTCTCGACAAATATTTCGAGCCAGCAGACGCTTACTGGCGCGGGATAGGCGTCATACCGGGGAGCGGGTTGAAACTCCGGGACCGGTTCAAGTCCTTTGATGCAAATATAAAATTCGATCCGCCGATCTCCGATGCAAAAGAGCCCGAGCTCTGTTCCTGCGGAGACATTTTGCGCGGCGTGAAGATCCCGACGGAATGCCCGCTCTTTGGAACGGGATGCACGCCTGAAGATCCCGTTGGTCCCTGCATGGTGAGCACCGAAGGAAGCTGCGCGGCATACTACAAATATGGACACCGTTAGCGGGGCAGTCAGATACTTATCAGAATAGTTGATGAAACCGTAGACAGAAGAACCGGAGCCGCTGGATGTGAAAAAGTCTGTAACCAGATATTGTTTTGCAACCTTGTAAAATATTCCCGGTTTGTCCGGTTAGGAGATAGTCTTGGATAGAATACTTCTCGGTCACGGCAGCGGCGGCAAACTCATGCATGATTTGATTCGCCAGTACTTCAGTCCTGCCTTTGGCATCGAGGGAGCCGGCGATTCGGCCGTAGTGGATGTTCCTTCCAATCGCCTTGCCTATACTACTGATTCTTACGTGGTGACGCCCCTGTTCTTTCCCGGCGGCAATATTGGCGAGCTTGCCGTGAACGGCACGGTGAACGATCTCGCAGTCTCAGGCGCAGTGCCGCTTTTTCTCACGGTCGGTTTTGTGATAGAAGAGGGGTTTCCTTTTGATGATTTAAAGAAGATCATTGCATCCATGTCCAATGCTGCCCGGAAGGCTGCGGTCAGGATTGTTGCCGGCGATACCAAAGTCGTGAACAAGGGCAAGGCGGACGGCATATTCATCAATACCTCCGGCATCGGGGTGCTGCCCGGTGAGCGGTGGATATCGGCGTCTCTGATCAGGCAGGGCGATAAAGTCATCATCAGCGGCGAGATCGGCAGTCACGGCGTTGCAGTGATTGCGGAAAGAAACGGTCTCACTTTTGCCCCTCCTGTCATCAGCGATACCCGCGCACTGAACGGCATTGTTCGCGAGATGTACGACGTGGCGAGAGATATTCATTTTATGCGAGACCCTACCAGGGGCGGCCTTGCAACGACCTTGAAAGAGGCGGCCTTGGAATCTAAATTGTGCATCCGCATCAAGGAACAGTCGCTTCCCATACCCCCGGGGGTGAAAGGGGCATGCGGACTCCTCGGGCTTGATCCGCTTTTTGTGGCGAACGAGGGCATCCTGATCGCCGTTGTCAAAGCATCCAACGCCGAAGCGATCACGTCTGCCATGAGAAAACATGAGCATGGCCGGCATGCTGCAATCATCGGCGAAATCACCGATGCCCCTTCCGGCGCTGTGCTGCTGGAAACAACTATCGGCGGGAGCCGCATTATTGATATGCTTCAGGGCGAACAGCTTCCCAGGATCTGCTGAAAAAGTTAAGCTGGCCGTTTTCGGCGCCTTTCCAAGATGCCCGGAAAGCATACTGCCTCAAGACCGGGTTATTTTCTGCGCACGTCAATAGCCGCTTGTACAAAAAACGGATTTGAAGCAGTTTTATTTCTATTGTCCTTCAAGCCTGCTCCAGCGGCCGGTATCGGTTCGTAATACAAAAAAAGTTGGAAAAGGCACAAAATATGATACAATAACAGCTGATATTTTCAGAGCAGTGCGCCCGGGGCAGGGAGCGGTCATGTCCGATATTCAAACGATGGTTGGGAAAAAAGTTCTGGTTACGGCGAACGGAATTGTTTACAGCGGAGAATTGATCGAGGTCTCCGATGTCGAAGTATACCTTAAAGGGTCCATGCAGTGGTTGTCATTGCCCGCCTCCTCAGTGAGCGACATAAAATTAGCGGAGCAGGCTGCGCTGAGGATTGACGAAGCGAAAGATGCGCAAGCCAATCTCACTGCGGAAGACTTGTGATATCTCCTTCATTGGGGAACCATTTACCAACAGGACGTTTAAAAAAAGCTCCCGATGAAAAAAGGATAACGAACGTATAACGGTGAGGAGAAAGTCAACCTTTCGATTTCCGGTTGGAAGGCCGGCTGATATATCGAAGAGCGGTGATCTATCGGAGGCCTATGGGGTTGTCAGACTTGTTCGGCACCGGCAAAAAAGAGAAAACGCCATTCAGAATTCCGAAGGAAATTTCGGAATTGCGAGCTCGGATAGACGCGGAGACCAAGGAAAACT
>DAIDTZ010000035.1 GCA_027456925.1 Nitrospirota bacterium | reverse complement strand
GAAAGGGAACCGCGACCGGCAGCAGCACAAAAAAACAAAAGAGGACCCCGGCGGCAAAGAACAAGGTGGAAAACATAACGAAGTATCCGATATACCGGCGCTCTTTCAGATGCAAGGCCGGTGAAAAAAATTTCCAAAGCTCCCACATGACGAAGGGAAATACGAGCATGATTCCTGCGATGAGCCCGATCTTTAAGTTCGACCAGAAAGGCTCTATCAGCGTGGTGTAATGCAATTTTTGCGGGACCGCGTTCGGGACGGCGGAATAAAAGGGAAAGGTGCTTTTCAGCGTCACCTTCGTGTTCATCGGCCACAGAAGCGCGCTCAGGATGTTCTCGGAAAAGTTAAAGCACACGCCGAAGCCGATGGCGATCCAAATAACGGAGCGAACGATCCTTTTTCTCAGTTCCTCCAGATGTCCCCAGAACGACATCCTTAGATCTTCTTCAGGCATTCCCCTTGTTCTCCTCGCTCTTGTGCTGGTCCGGCTGGTGTTCGGCTTTTTGCGCTTCCTGCTGCGGTTCTGCCGGCTGCCCGGCTTTCGGTTCTTCGTACTCCGGAAGTTGGATGTTGCCGAGTTTCTTGATCTCGTCGAGCTGCGCCGTCTTTTCCACTTCCTTCATTTCTTCCCGCATGGAGTCCTGAAATTCCTGCGATGCTTTTTTGAACTCGGCCATGGCGCGGCCCACGGAACGGCCTATCTCGGGAAGTTTTTTGGGGCCGAAGACAACAAGGGCTATGACGAAGATGACGAGTAACTCACCTATTCCGAGACCGAACATGGGATTCTCCTCTGGATCGCGGCGACCGTGCTTACACCGGCGTTTTCGTAGTCTGTTGTTGCCAAATCGCGGTCACAAGCAAGAGCAGGGTGTTGCCGTTAGCCGTTAACTGTGCAGCCGATACGGTCGGCTCGCTTTACATTATCACAATCATAGTCCGCGCTCGGCCAAAAACCTCATGAACGGCCCCGCGATTTGAGCGCACTACAACATTGCATTGATAACATGGCGCTATGAAATAGTCAAGATATTTCAACAGATAACGCTCTTTCCCTGCGTCCCTCCTCTCGCCGGAGAAGAACAACGCTGTATTTTAGGATCGGCAATTCGAAGATTTTCGACCGGTCAGGCGCTGATTGGGAAAATATAATTCTGAATTCAAGAAGGGATAGCACCTCATCGGTTCGCGCGCTACATGGCAACACGGATGACGGTCTTCACGTTGCCGCGTACGTTGAAATCCCCCACAACTTCCATGGCGCGCGGTTTGAGATTCTTTACAAGGGTGTCAAAAATGAGGTTGGTCACGGCCTCGTGAGAAATGCTCCGGTCCCGGAAACTGTTCAGATAGAGCTTCAGGGCCTTGAGTTCCACGACTTTTTTGTCCGGCCTATAGGTGATCTTGATCGTCGCGAAGTCGGGATAGCCCGACCGCGGGCAGAGGCAGGTGAATTCCGAAAATGAGATGTCGATAAGGTAATCACGATCGGGATTGGGATTGGGCCACAGCTCAAGTTTGGCTTGTTTGATTGCTTTCGTTCCGTATTTCATGGTCTCCATATTACCGGTTCTCTCCTATCCTGTAAAGATGAAAGTTGAAAGGCTTTTGCCGCTTCCGCCTGTCAACCTGCAGGCAGCATTAATAGATTTCGAAATGACGTCAAGAATCGTGCATGTTCAGATAGCCGCGAATATATTATTTTAAGTTGTTTTTTCCGGCTGTTGACTATATAATCAAAGATAGTCATTTTGCTCCTTCGAAAGGGTTTCCACCATGACGCAGAGCTTCAATTGCATTCCAACGGGCATCGGCAGCCTGCCGACCGTCGACGCGGACAAAGCCGTGGGCCTGTCGCTCCAGTATCTTACCGAAGCGCCGATCTGGCCCCAGCTTCCGCAGCGCGACTTCCGCGAGCACATGGACGGCCAGTACAGTGAATCCCTGCCCGGCCTCAGGCTCGATTCTGCGAAAAAACGCTTTTATTTCGACACTTCGAAGGACCTGACCCCGGAACTGGAAAAATTCTTCGGGCGGTATATAGAGAAGGACTACAACTTCTTCAGGATCTCCGAAGAATATGCCGCTGGATTCTATGCCTTTCTCCGCGCGCTCAGGAAAGGGCTTCCTGCGGGCACGCGGTTCCTGAAAGGCCACATCACCGGTCCGCTTACCGCCGGGATCTCCTTCAAAGATGAGGCCGGCAGGGACATCGTCCATAACGAAGTGCTGTTCGATGCCGTGGTCAAGGGCCTTGCCATGAAAGCAGCATGGCAGCTTGAGCAGTTGAAACCGTTCAACAAGCCCGTTATCATCTTCATCGACGAACCAGCCATGGAATCGCTCGGCTCGGCCTTCTCCTCGGTCTCTTCCGAGGTCGTGGCCGACAAGTTGAACGAAATCATCGACACGATCCATGAACTGGGCGGGATCGCCGGCATCCACTGCTGCGGAAACGCGGACTGGCCCATGCTGTTCGACACGAGGATCGATATCATCAACTTTGACGCCTTCGGGTACATGGACAAGGTGATGCTCTATCCCGAAGACATCAGGAAGTTTCTCGGCCGCGGCGGAGCACTCGCCTGGGGGGTCGTACCCGCGGGCGCGTACACGGGAAACGAGACGGCGGATATGCTCCTTTCGAAGCTCGAAGCAGGCATGAAGCGGCTGGAATCCCAGGGAATCGCCCGGGAAATCATCCTCCGCCAATGCCTCATCACGCCGTCCTGCGGCCTGGGCAGCCTGACACCGGACAAGGCCGAGGCGATCCTGAAACTGCTCCGGGAAGTTTCGGACAGGATGCAAAGATTCATATGACCACAGTTCGACCCCGTTTTGTGCGGACCAAAGGAACGGTAATACGCCGATAAAATAAGGAAGATAGTTGGGCACAGATGCAATCTGGAAATCCGGATTAAAATGCAGGCCGCAAGTCAGCAATCCGCCTTTTCAGAGAGAATCCGTGTCCAATTTTTTTTAATCAACACTCATGCCTCCTCGCTCACACTTCACGAAGTTTCTTATTGCTTCCCTCGCACTCCATGCGCTGGTCATCGCCGCCGTGGTGTTTCTTTTCAAGCCGTCGCTGACGGAGATCCCGGTATTCACGCCCGTCAGGATCGTGAACCTGCCGCAGCAGGAGACCAGGCAGCTGCCGCCGGTGCGGCGACCGGCGCCTTATATTCCAAAACGTTTTGTTCCTAATACATTACCTCCCAATCCCGTTCCAGGACCTGATTATATTACCGGAAATGGCAAGGATAATATAAATCTTCCCAAGAGCGGGCGCATACCTCGAACGGGCATTCCCGAGGGAGCTGAGCAGGGGAAGGCTGCGGGAAAAGCGACGACACCCCTGTCGCAGAAGCAAACCGGGCCGCTCCCGTTCCTGACCCAAAACGACATCGATGAACTTGCCCGCAAAGGCATGCCGGAAAAAAGTCCGGGCGACGACTCGGTCACGCTCGATACGGACGAGTTCAAGTTCATGTCCTACAACCGCTGGCTCAAAATCAAGGTCGAAAGCGTTCTCAAATACCCTGATCTCGCGGCCATCTCCGGCTATCAGGGAAGTCTCTTCATCAAATTCGACATTCTGAAAGACGGCGCCCTCGGCGGGGTGGAGGTCCTGAGATCGTCGGGGTACAAGATCCTCGATGACGAGGCAGTCCGCGCGATCCGCGCCGCGGCCCCCTTTCAGCCGCTCCCCGATGACTGGGGCATGCAGCGCTACTCCATCCGCGCAGCCGTCATCTTTTACCTGGGCACGGGCTATATCCGATGAGCGGCCTTGCTAAGATCGGCGCAGCCTTCAGCCTCGAGCTAAGGACCGGGTATAGTGTGCAGGGTTCGGCGCCTAAAGTTCAAATCGTTGAATTTCTGTTTGATTTTTCAATCTGAGTATGTTACTTTCCAATCTATGATTACAAACGACATCCTTGCGGACTCTCAAAAATACATCATGAATACCTACGGCCGGCAGCCGCTCGTGCTCGTCAAGGGCAGGGGGACCAGGGTCTTCGACTCCGACGGGAGAGAGTATATCGACTTTGTCTCCGGCGTCGCGGTAAACAACCTCGGTCACTGCCATCCGCGGGTGGTCGTGGCGCTCCAGAAGCAGGCCCAGCGGCTGATGCACGTGTCGAACCATTATCACAACGAGCCGCAGATTAATCTCGCAAAGGCGCTCGTCACCCATTCCTTTGCGGACAAGGCGTTCTTCTGCAATTCTGGCACCGAGGCGATCGAAGCGGCGATCAAGCTTGCGAGGCGCTATGGCCGGGAGGTCCTGAAAGAGGACCGGTACGAGATCATCACCATGCGGGGATCGTTTCATGGGCGGACCCTGGGGGCACTAACCGCTACGGCCCAGGAAAGGTTCCACAAGGGTTTTGAACCAATCGTCCCGGGCTTTCGATACGTTCCTTTCAATGACATCAAGGCCGTCGAGGCGGCAGTGAATGAACATACCTGCGCCGTGCTCGTGGAGCCCATCCAGGGCGAAGGCGGGGTGAACGTACCGTCGGCCGGGTACCTGAAGAAACTCCGGGAAATCTGCGACCGCAACAAGCTCCTCCTCATGCTCGACGAAATCCAGACCGGCATGGGCCGGACCGGGAAACTCTATGCCTACGAACATGAGGGCGTCCTCCCTGACGTTGCAGCGCTGGCAAAAGGGCTCGGGGCCGGCATGCCCATCGGCGCGCTCCTGGCAACCGATAAGGCCGCCCAGGCGCTTACGCCCGGGTCGCACGGTTCAACCTTCGGCGGCAATCCCCTGGCTTGCGCAGCGGCGCTGGCCTCGTTCGAAACGCTGATCGAAGACGACATCATCGTTCCGGCAGTGGAACTGCTCGGACGGCATTTTCTCCAAGGCCTGGACAGCCTCAAAAAGAACTACCCCTTCGTCAAGGACGTGCGGGGCAAGGGCCTGCTCATCGGCATGGAGCTGGATTTCCCCGGCAAGGACATCGTTACGTCCTGCCTCAAGGAAGGCCTGCTGATCAACTGCACCATGGATACCGTGCTCAGGTTCATGCCGCCGCTCATCATCTCTGAAGAAGAGATCGATAAGCTTCTCGGAACGCTCGACGGAATATTTGCGAAGCGGTAACAAAGCTCATGGCTGACGGCTCATGGCTGATCGTAACAGCATTGAACCACGACCTATGACCTATGAGCTGATAACTTAAGCCTTTTCCGGAGAATACATGAAAAAAGATCTGCTTGCCATATCCGACCTATCGCAGAAAGACATCGAGAAGATCATCGAGCGCTCCGCTGCTCTGAAAAAACTGCAGCATCAGGGGAAAGCCCATGCGACCCTGAAGGGGAAAACACTCGGCATGATCTTTGAAAAGTCGTCTACGAGAACAAGAGTGTCCTTCGAGGTCGGCATGTACCAGCTCGGCGGCCATGCCCTTTTCCTCTCCTCGGACGATCTTCAGATCGGCCGCGGGGAACCCGTCGCGGACACAGCGCGCGTGCTTTCCCGGTATCTGGACGGAATTATGATCCGGACGTTTGCCCAGTCAACCATCGAAGAACTTGCGCGCCACGCAACGATCCCGGTAATCAACGGACTGACCGATCTCCACCACCCCTGCCAGGTCCTCGCCGACCTCTTCACGATCCGTGAAAAGAAGGGGAAGTTAAAAGGACTCAAACTGGCCTACATCGGCGATGGGAACAACATGGCAAATTCGCTCATTGAAGCCTGCGTCAGGACCGGG
Source organism: Nitrospirota bacterium (assembly GCA_027456925.1). Lineage (GTDB taxonomy): Bacteria > Nitrospirota > UBA9217 > UBA9217 > UBA9217 > JAJYKN01. The sequence goes on along the minus strand of DAIDTZ010000035.1, from coordinate 1,429 downwards.
ATGCATATTTCCATCGGCTGCCCTCACGGGTACGAACCCGACGCAGGAGTTATGCGCGAAGCCCGGCAGGAAACCGTCCGGACAGGGTCGGTCCTCCGCATTGTGAACGACCCCGCCAAGGCGACGCAGGACGCCGATGTGGTGTATACCGACGTCTGGGCGAGCATGGGCCAGGAGGCGGAACACGCCGTCCGCGTGAGGGCTTTCCATGGATACGGGGTAGACGCGAAACTCATGAAAACCGCCGATGCGAAAGCGATCGTGATGCACTGCCTTCCCGCCCACCGGGGAGAGGAAATCGCTGCCGACGTCATCGATGGGCCGCAGTCGGTCGTCTGGGACCAGGCGGAAAACCGGCTGCATACGCAGAAGGCGGTGCTGGAATTGTTGATGAAATAGTCATGGGGAGCTGACGGCCTCCGGTTTTATACGCAAAATAGTAAGAATAGGTAATGGGAAATTGTAATTTTTGAACAATAAATCTCAAATTATAATCTCACACTGACAACCTCCCGGGAATATGTTATACATGAAACTGCGAGCACCACTTACGCAGACTCCGGAGGTGTGGGTATGAAACCATTAATCGGCATTACGATGAACCTGGAGGTACAGCCTGCCAGGAACATGAACATCCTGGATCAGGACTACGGGAAAGCGGTTTTGAAGGCCGGCGGCCTCCCGGTGCCGGTTCTCGGGATCAACGACTCAATCGCCGATCTCGTGAAACACCTTGACGGGTTCTTGTTCACCGGTGGCGACGCCCTCCACCCTCAGTTTTACAAGGAGAAACCCCTGGTCAACGCGCGCATGACGATTTCTCCGGAAGAGCGCACCCGCTTCGAAATAGACCTGTTCAAAGCTGCGACCAAGGCAAAAAAACCGATTTTGGCCATTTGCCACGGCGCCCAACTGGTGAACGTCGCTCTCGGCGGAAAATTGTACCAGGACATCTCCCGGCAGCTTCCGCATCCGATCCAGCACGGCTCCGCTCATACGGGCGAAAAAGTCTTTCATGATGTCGACATCTTTGAGGGGACCTTGCTCTGGAGCATCATGGGGACTTCCCGCATTCGCGTACGGAGCGCACACCATCAGAGCGTAAAGAATCCCGGCCGCGGACTCCATCTCTCCGCCGTCGCACACGATAGAGTAATCGAGGCCCTTGAACCGAGGACAAAGCAGTTTCTGATAGGGGTACAATGGCACCCGGAAAAAACACCTAATGATCGATATTCCAAAAAACTGTTCGCGGCATTCATCAACGCTTCAAACGCTTCAGGTAAATCATAATACCTCAAGGGCGTCTGCCGCGAGGACGCTGTTTGCTTCTCTCGCTCTTGTCACTATCCTTGTCTTGTTATTTTCCGCAGGCTGTCACCGGTACGACAATGGCCGTCTCCCCAATTACCTTTACCTCCGGCTGAAC
>DAIDTZ010000034.1 GCA_027456925.1 Nitrospirota bacterium | reverse complement strand
GTATGGATTGGGGCGGCACGACAAAAGGTGAGGCAACAGGCGCCGGCCGGTGCCGCGAAGACCAATTGGACTATCGCGGGCTGTTCGATACGGCCAAGGACGGGATGGTCCTGATCTCTCCGCTCACAGGCGAGATCATTGAAGTGAACCGGTCTTTCCTCGGCCTGTCCGGCCTGGCCCGCAGCGAGGTGCTGGGCAACCCGTTCTGGGAGATGCAGCCGCTGAAAAATACGGACATCGGACGGGTGATCTTAACGGAGCTGCGCGCCAAGGACTACATCAGTTATGACGACCTGCCCTTCGAATCGAGGGACGGAAAGATCATCTCCGTCGAGATGACCTGCAGCGTCCACAGGCTCGGCAGCGGGAAGTTCATCCAGTGTACGATCCGCGACATAACCCGGCGGAAGTCGATCGAGGAGGCCCTGTGGCGGGCCGAATCGCGGTTTCGGACCCTCTTCAAGGAGGCGGCGATGGGAATTGCCATCGTTGACGTCAGGGGCCGCATTGTCGAGCACAATCATCAGCTGGAAGCGATGCTCGGGTACAGCGGCAATGAGATCGTCGGTAAACACTTCACCGCGTTCAGCCACCACGAAGATCTGGCGCCGGATCTCCTGATGCACAAGGAACTGCTCGCACGGAAGTGTGATTCCTACCGGCAGGCGCTGCGGTGCATCAGGAAGGACGGCGACATTGTCTGGGGACTGCTGGCCGTGTCCCTGATCCGCGACCGCGCGGGCTCACCGCTCTATGCCATCCGCATCATCGAGGACATCACGGACCGAAAGCACGCTGAAGAGTCCATCGTCAAATCCCGCAATTTTTTTCTTACGCTGATCGATGAACTGCCCAACCCGATACGCCGCACCGATGCGAACGGCAAATGTGACTACTTTAACAAGACCTGGCTGAATTTTACGGGCAAGACCATGGCCCAGGAACTGGGCGAGGGGTGGATCCAGGGGGTTCACCAGGAGGACCGGGAGCGTCTTTTAAAAGGTTTTCGCGGCTCCTTCGCATCCCGCAGTCCCTACACCAGGGAATACCGGCTGGCCGCGGGCAACGGGGAATTCCGGTGGGTCTCCGAGTTCGGACGGCCGTTCAACGACATCGACGGGAAATTTGCCGGCTATATCAGCTCCTGCTATGACGTCCATGACCGGAAGAACTACGAGGAGACGCTCCGTTCGGTCTCGGTCACCGATGACCAGACGGGGCTCCTGAACCGGCGGGGGTTCTTTGCCCTTGCCGAACGGCAGCTCAAGATCATCAGCAGGACCAAGAAAGGGGCACTGCTCTTTTATGCGGACCTGGACCGGCTAAAAGAGGTCAATGATACGCTGGGCCATCCCGCCGGCGACGCGGCCATCGTCGAGACCGCCGCGGTCCTGAAAAAAATCTTTCGTGAATCCGACATTATCGCGCGTCTGGGCGGCGACGAGTTTGCCGCTCTCCTGCTGGAGAACACGGAGATCGAGGACGAAAACGTGATCATGAACCGTTTGCATGCCTGCATCCGCACTGAGAATGAGAAGCCGGGGCGGCGGTATGCCCTGTCCTTGAGCGCGGGGATCGCGCGGTATGATTCGGCGCATCCCTGCTCCCTTGATGAGTTCATTTCGCGAGCGGACACCCTCATGTACCGGGAAAAGAAGGCAAAACAACTCTCTCTGAACTCCCGCCCTGACCCTCTTCCCTGACCCCGCCGAGTCAGGAAAAAGCCGTTGCGGAAGCATCGCGCTGGTCCCTAAAAACCGCAGACACAGATCGCTACCCCCGGGCGGCTCTTGACTCATGGGGGCCACTGCAGTACAATCAAGACCTTGCGAGTGCTCGCCCCAATGGATCAAAAAGACCTTACAACATTAAAAAACTGGTTTGCCGACTATTGCCTTTCCTTTTCCATGCCCGGCCAGGAAGACCAGCGGAATATCACGATCAAGAAGGACCATACGTATCATGTTTGCCTGAATGCGCTCCGGATCGCCCGCGACCTGAATCTGGACAAGCGGGAACTGCTCCTTGCCGAAACGATCGCCCTGCTCCACGACGTCGGCCGGTTTGCGCAATATCAGCAGTACAAGACTTTCGATGACGGCCTGTCGACGAACCACGCGGCCCTCGGCGTCAAAGTACTCCTGGAAAAGGCGGTGCTCGGGGAACTGCCCGACTACGAGCAGAAGCTGATCCTCCGCGCCGTGACCCTGCATAATGTCTTTACCCTTCCCGCAGAGCTCGACGGTGCGACGAGGCTGTTTGCCAACCTGGTCCGGGACGCGGACAAGCTCGATATCTGGCGGGTGTTGATTGAATATTACGGACAAGACCAGGGGAGCCGGGCGACCGCCGTGGGCCTGGGGCTTCCCGACGCGCCGGAATACTCGCCGAAGATCCTTGCCAGCCTTCGGGGCGGCAAGATGGCCCGGAAGGCCGACCTAAAGACCCTGAACGATTTTAAGCTGCTTCAGCTTACGTGGATCTATGATCTCAATTTTGCCGGTTCCGTGCGAATGGTGGTCGAGCGGGGCTATATCGACAAAATCGTTGATACGCTGCCGAAGAACGATGAGATCAGGCAGGCAGTGGAGGTCGTCCGAGCCCATGTGAACGGGAAACTGCAGGCGCGCTGATGCCGCAGGGCCGGGAAAAAGACAAAATTTGGCTTTACTCGGCACCATGTTTTTTGGTATGATGAACGTGAAAATTACTCAAGCAGATGTTGACGACGGAGCGCGCAGAGGATGATCCTGAATTCCGAGTTTTTCTCCGCACCCCCCTGCAG